>NZ_JBMDXE010000369.1:0-16219 GCF_048594845.1 Rhodopseudomonas sp.
CGCGTGCTCGCGCATGGGCGAGTGTGAAGTCCAGCAGCGCATCCGTGGTCAGGCTGACGCCGGAGCGGCCGAGCGCCACGCGCGCGGGGGTGAGGCCGCGCAGATCGGCAAAGGACCGCGGCGTCATCGAAGACGAAGTCATGCTTGAACCCCTTGCGGCGCGCGGGAAGCGGCCGAACCAAACGACAACACACCCGTCATGCCGCTATTCGGCCGGCACTGACGCTTCACGGAGCCGGATCGAATAGTTGGACGCATTGGCCTGACCGCGCGAAGCCTCGCGCGCGTAAATGATCAGGTGATGGGCCACCACCATCACCAGTAGTAGGTTTTCGATGTCGCCGCGAACCAGCCGCTTCAGCGCGAACTTCCAGAACGCCAGCTTGTAGTCGCCGCGAATGCCGACCTGCCAAATGATGTTGCGCAGCATGATCAGGCCGCGCTTGATGTTGGCCTTCGAGGCTCGCTGCGGCGTCACCGGATGAAGCCGCGTCGCATAGGCGTGCTCGATCTGATACTCGTAGCGCTTCAGCAGCGCTTCGGGCTCGTAGGCGCGGGCCATGCAGCTCTTCCACATCGCCACGACCTGATCGTGCGGCAGCAGGAAGTCGACATTGGATTCGCGATTGTCGTCGTGGACCAGGCGGCCTTCGCGCTCGAGCCGGTCCCACAACGGCGTCTTCGGCAGCGCCTGCAGCAGATTGATGGTGAGCAGCGGAATCTGCGACTGCTCGATGAACTGCATCAGGAATTCGCCGGTCTCGGGCGTATCGGTATCGAGGCCGAGAATGATGCCCGACACCACTTCGATGCCGTAGCTTGAAATCGTCTGCACGCCTTCGAGGATCGGGACCATCATGTTGTGGTCCTTGTGCATCGCCTTGAGCGCGGTCGGGTCCGGCGTCTCGATGCCGCAGAAGATCGTGCAGAAATACGCTTCGCGCATCAGCGACAGGATCTCGGGCCGCTTGGCGATGTTCAACGTCGCTTCGCAGGCGAGTTGCAGCTGGAAGCCGGTGCGCTTCTGCCATTCGACCAGATGCGGCAGCAGGTCGAGGGCCGCCTTGCGGTTGCCGATGAAATTGTCGTCGACGAAATACACCGACCCGCGGATGCCGCATTCGACCATGCGGTCGAGTTCGGTGATGATCTGCTCCGGGGTCTTCAGCCGCGGATTACGGCCGTACAGCCCCGGAATATCGCAGAACTCGCACTGATACGGACACCCCGACGAATATTGCACGCTGCCGAGCAGATACTTGCTGCATTCCGCCAGCTCATAGGCCGGGATCGGAAACAACGTCATGTCGAGCCGGTCTTCGGTGGTGAAGACGACCTGCCGATGCGGCCGGGAGACGTCGTGCGCCAGCCGAGCGATCAGCTGATCTGTGGCATCGCCGAGTTCTCCGATGTGCAGATAGTCGAAGTTCGGATAGTGATCGGGACATGCGCTGACCGACGGACCGCCGATCGCGACCGGCAGATCGAAATCATGCGCACGGCGGCAGATATCGTTCATCTGCTGGCGCTGGATGTGCATGCCGCTGACGAACACCGCATCGGCCCATTCGAAATCCGCAGCGGTCGCAGCGCGGATATTCTCGTCGACGAAGCGGACCGACCAGTCTTCCGGAAGATACGCGGCGATTACCAGCAGGCCCTGCGGAGGCATGAAAGCGGCGACGCCGTCCATCAGAGGATAGGAGTGCTGGAAAGTGCCGAACGATTTCGTATAGCGCGGGAAGACGCACAGAATGCGACGGCTGGCGTTGCCGGACTCAGCTCTCATCAGACTCCCCAAGGAACAATTCTCGACACCCGTCCTTGATCTGTTTGCCGGAGCCCCGGTACGGTTCGAATGACGGGCTTAATTCAAGCCGTCTGCCATAACTTTCCAATATCCGATCTGGTTCCGAAATCCCCAAAACAATACCGATCGTCGAACGCGCTATGCCAATCTAATCACGGCGGAATTGGCGCGGCCACCGAATTCTTTGACGGTGATTTCCGCAAAGCCATTGCGTTGCGTTATTGCCGCACGCGCGGCTCAGGCGATCAGACGGGCGGCGAAGTCAGGCAGGCGGCTGTCGGCGGCGGCTAGGCGGAAATCCGCACCAGCGAGGCCGGTGCGCACCAGCCAGTCGTCGAATTCGGGCGCTCGCTTCAGGCCCAGAAGGTCGCGGACGTAGAGCGCATCGTGGAACGACGTCGACTGGTAATTCAGCATGACGTCGTCGGCACCCGGTACACCCATGATGAAGCTGACGCCGGCGGTCGCCAGCAAGGTCAGCAGCGTATCCATGTCGTCCTGATCGGCCTCGGCATGGTTCGTATAGCAGATATCGACGCCGAGCGGCAGGCCGAGCAGCTTGCCGCAGAAATGATCCTCCAGCCCGGCCCGGATGATCTCCTTGCCGTCGTACAGATATTCGGGACCGATAAAACCGACCACGCTGTTGACCAGCAGCGGCGCATAGGCCCGCGCCACCGCATAGGCGCGCGCCTCACAGGTCTGCTGATCGACGCCGTGATGGGCGTTGGCGGACAGCGCCGAGCCCTGGCCGGTTTCGAAATACATCACATTGTCGCCGACCGTGCCGCGCTTCAGCGCCAGTCCAGCCTCGTGCGCTTCCTTCAGGATCGAGAGGTCGATGCCGAAACTGCGATTGGCAGCTTCGGTGCCAGCGATCGACTGGAACACCAGATCGACTGGCGCCCCCTCTTCCATCAGCTTGAGCGAGGTGGTGACGTGGGTGAGCACACAACTCTGAGTGGGGATAGCAAGCCGGGTGATCACCTCGTCGAGCAGCCGCACCAGATGACCCAGCACCGCGGGATCATCGCTGGCGGGATTGATGCCGATGCAGGCGTCGCCGGCGCCGAGCAGCAACCCATCGAGCGTCGAGGCGGTGATGCCGCGGGCGTCGTCGAACGGATGATTGGGCTGCAGACGCACGCTCATGCGGCCCGGCAGGCCGATGGTGTTGCGGAAACGCGTGATGTTGGTGCACTTCTTCGCGACCAGGATGAGATCCTGATTGCGCATCAGCTTGGACACCGCAGCCGCCATCTCCGGCGTCACCCCGCGGGCGATCACCGCCAGCGTCGCAGACGTCGCCGCGTCCGACAGCAGCCAATCGCGGAACCCGCCGACGGTGAGCGAAGCGATCGGCGCGAATGCCTGCGCATCATGGCTGTCGACGATCAGCCGCGTCACTTCGTCGTCTTCGTAGGGAATCACCGTCTCGTCGAGGAAACGCCGCAGCGGCACCTCGGCCAATGCCATCCGCGCAGCGACCATCTGTTCGGCACTCTCGGCCGCGATGCCCGCGAGGCGGTCGCCCGATCGCGGCGGCGTCGCCTTGGCGAGCAGATCGCGCAGGCTGTCGAACACGTAGGCGACGTTGCCGATGACATGGCGATAGGACATGGCAGCTCCAGCGCGGTCCGCGGCCCTGCCGTCGGCCGCAATGCGCCGAACCGTAGCATCGGCGCTGCGGAGGCGCGACCCGCTGCGTTTCAGGAAAACGTTGCTGTCAGCGCAGTTGCCCGACGCTCGAGGGCCGCCGCAGCGGCTATTCGACCGGGATCACGTCCACTGCGACCGACAGCTTCTGCCGGCGCGAGCCGACGATCACGCCGTCGACCGGCGACACGTCAGAGAAGTCCCGTCCCACTGCGAGGACGATGTGATCGTTCGCGACGAGCAGATCGTTGGTCGGGTCGAACCCGACCCAGCCGGTCTCGTTGCCGCACCACACCGACACCCAGGCATGTGTCGCGTCTGCGCCCTGCAGCCGTTCCTGCCCGGCGGGCGGATAGGTCCGCAAGTAACCGCTGACATAGGCGGCGGGCAGCCCAAGTCCGCGCAGCCCCGCGATCATCACATGCGCGAAATCCTGGCAGACGCCGTGCCTCTTCTCGAAGACTTCCGCCAGCGGCGTCGAGATCACCGTGGCCTTAGGATCGTAACGGAACTCGGTATGGATCCGCCGCATCAGGTCCGCGGTGGCGGTGACGATCCCTCGGGACGGCGGAAAGCTCTTCGCCGCATAGCGCGTCACGGCCGGCTGGACCGGCGCCAGCGCGCTGGGAAAGACGTAACCGACAGGTGCGTGCGCATCGAGACTGGCGCAATCCAGCGCAGCTTCGCGCACGCTTTCCCACGCGCTGCTGCCGGCATCGCGCGCCGGCGGGACGCGGTCGACCTCGACTCGCGAGCGGCTGTCGATCCGCAACGCCTTGTGAGGCGCCTCGATCACGATACTCTCGGTCGGAATGCCGAAGAAGTCCGTGCGCGTCGTCCGCGTCGCGGGCTTCGGCTTGATCTCGATACTGTGCGAGATCAGCTTCTGGTGCATGTCGGTCAGCGGCGTCAGCCGCAGCGAGCAACGGGCAAAGCTCACCTGGCTGCCATAGCTGTAGCTGGTGACGTGACGGATGTCGTAGATCACGCCAGCCCCGTCAATTTCTCCGGCCGCGTCGCGCTGGCGCCGTGCGGGAAGTAGTGCGAGCCGATCGCGTCGGCCAGCGACAGCAGATCCTGCTCCAGCGCAAACAGCTTGCGGCTATCGAGATCCGCGGCCTCCGCCGTGGTGAGCGTCGCCTGCAGCGCAACCGCGAGGCGCTGCGGCCTCTCGATCATCCCGCCTTCCTTCAGCGTCGGCAGGCTGGCGATGTGCTCGTTGAGCTCCTCGACCTGAAACGCCACGGAACGCGGATTGTACGGATCGAGCACCGCGAGATCGCGAACTGGCGCCAGCAGCGGCGCGACCAGGTAGCGCGATCGATACGTGATCTGACAATCGATCAGCGTCAGCAGCACGTCGAGATCTTCAGAAGTTGCGTCCTCGCCGGCAAATTGCCGTGTCCATCGGGTGGTGTTGATGGCCCGCTCGACGCGGCGGCCGAGACGCAGGAAGCGCCAGCCGGCGGCACGGTTCATGTTTTCCTGCGACAGACCGGAGAAGCTGGCGAGCTCCTGCAGCGTGATCTCGGCCAGCGCAATCACCGCCTCCTCGTCCTCCGCCGGCAGCGCCAGACGATCCGCTGTCTGAGTGATCACTTGCCAGGCGTCCGGCGACAGCCGCTCGCGCAATGACGACGCATTGCGCTGCGCGGCGCGGATCAGGGACAGCGCCGAACCGAACTCCTCCTCGCTGTGCAAGGCATCCGCTGCAATCTTCGCGGTCTGGGCGCGCGCCGCAAGCGACGTCGCCCCCCAACTGATCAGCAGCCGCTGGATGCGCTCGATCGCCTGATGCAGCGGCCCCTTGCCCGGATCGCGCTGCGGGACGCTGAGAGCACGGACCAGCCGCAGCGTCGCCTCGGCGCGCTCGAGATAACGGCCAAGCCAGAACAGATTATCGGCGGCGCGGCTCGGCAGCAGGCCGGTGATACGCCGGATGCGGACGCTATCGACGGCCGGCAGCAGCGAGGCGGTCGACACGGCGCCCTCCGACACAACCCACACGTCGGCAGCGCGAGCGCCCTCACCCATCGACACGGCACGCGAATCCAGACGCTCGGCGATCCGGCAGAAGCCGCCGGGCATGATCGACCAGCCATCCTCGGTGGCGGCGGCGAACACACGCAGCACGAAGGGACGCGGCGCCAGCTTATCGCCGTCCCACACCGGCGTGGTCGATAGCCGAACCTGCTCCTGCGCCACGTAGTCCATCCCGCGCGTGGCGATGGCATCGCGCAGATGATCGCGAACCACCGGCGGCAGCTCCGCCGGCAGCACCGGTCCCTTGTGCGAGAAGCCCGGGAGAGTCGCGCCATACGCGCCCTCGATGACGAAGTCGTCGAGCCGTGACAGCACTTCCTCGCGCGCCGAGGCCTGCCCGCACCACCAGGTGGCGATGTGCGGCATCTTCAGGTCGGCGCCGAGCAGCCGGCGGCTGAGACTCGGCAGAAAGCCGAGCAGCGCCCGTGCCTCGATCACGCCGGCGCCAGGCATGTTGGCGATCACCACGCCGTTCTTGCGGAGCACATCGATCAGCCCCGGTACGCCGAGTTGCGACGAGGCGTCGAGCTCCAGTGGATCGAGCGAGTTAGAGTCGACCCGGCGCAGCAGCACGTCGAGGCGCTTCAAGCCGGCGACCGTGCGGATGTGGACGCGATCGCCGGACACGGCGAGGTCATCGCCCTCGACCAGCAGAAAGCCGAGATAGCGTGCCAGCGTGGCATGCTCGAAATAGGTCTCGCTGAACGGCCCCGGCGTCAGCAGCCCGATCCGCGGCTCGTCACGGTCGGCACTCGCACGCAGGCTGTCGCGGAACGCCTCGAAGAACGGCGCGACACGCTCGACATTCATCGATTTGTACAGATCGGTAAAGGCGCGCGACAGCACCAGGCGATTTTCCAACGCATAGCCCATGCCGGACGGCGCCTGTGTCCGATCGCCGAGCACCCACCAACGGCCGTCCGGCCCGCGGCCGATGTCCGCCGCATAGATCCGCAGATAGCGCCCGGCCGGCGGCTTCACCCCCGCGACGGCTCGCAAATACTCCGGACTGCCGGCAATCGCGGCCGCGGGGATCGCCCCCGATGCGATCAACTGGCCTTCGCCGTAAAGATCCTGCAGCACTGCTTCGAGCAGCGTCGCGCGCTGCGCGATTCCGTCGGCGATTTGCTGCCATTCGGATTCGTCGATCAGCAGCGGCACATGGCTGAGCGACCAGGCCCGTTCGGCGGCCTCGCCGGGAGTGCGGTAAGTCACCCCGGCGTCGCGCAGATGACGGTCGGCCGCGCCGAAACGGCGTTCGACCTCGTCCGTCGACAGCGCCGCGAAGGCATCGAAATAGCGCGACCACACCGGACGCGGCGCGCCGTCCTCGCCCAGAAATTCGTCGGGAATGCCGGGCAGACGCGCGTAATCCCGCGTCCACTGCGCGACCTTGCGGTCGCGCGGACGTCCGCGTTTCGCCTGACTGCCGCCCTGCGCCATCGAAGCCCCCTCTGCCGCCTGAATCAATGCAGCAGCGGGGTCCGCAAGTCGAGGGTCAACGGGAATTCAAGTGTGCGTTCCTCGTGCGGCGGATCGATCCGCCCGGGGGTATGGCCGTGGTCCTGGAAGCGCGCCAGCCGCCGCGCCTCGGCCTCGTACGAGTTCACCGGCCGCGTTTCATAGGAACGGCCACCGGGATGCGCCACGTGATAGACGCAGCCGCCGAGCGAGCGGCCGTTCCAGGTGTCGACGATGTCGAACACCAGCGGCGAATGCACCGGGATGGTCGGGTGCAATCCTGAAGCCGGCTGCCACGCCTTGAACCGCACCGCCGCCACCGCCTCGCCGGAGCGCGCGGTCGGCGTCATCGGCAACCGCCGGCCGTTGCAGGTGATGACGTGGCGGCCTTCGACAAAGCCCTCGGCTTTGACCTGCAGACGTTCGACGGAGGAGTCGACGTAGCGCACGGTGCCGCCGGCAGTGCCCTCCTCGCCGAGCACGTGCCACGGCTCCAGCGCCTGCCGCACTTCCAGCGTGACACCGCCGTGATACACGCTGCCGAACACAGGAAAGCGGAATTCGAGCTGTGCGGTGAACCATTCCGGCTCGAACGCATAGCCGGCGTGCTTAAGTTCGCCGAGCACGTCGCGGAAATCTTCCCAAATGTAGTGCGGCAGCATGAAACGGTCGTGAAGGGCCGTGCCCCAGCGCACGAACTTGCCATCGAGCGGCTGTTTCCACAGCATCGCGATCAGCGCGCGGATCAAGAGCTGCTGCGCCAGCGACATCCGCGGGTCGGGCGGCATCTCCAGCGCGCGGAATTCGACCAGACCGAGACGGCCGGTCGGACTATCCGGCGAGAACATCTTGTCGATGCAAATCTCGGCGCGATGGGTGTTGCCGGTGATATCGACGAGAATATTGCGGAACAGCCGGTCGGCGAGCCACAGCGGCGCCTTGACGCCAGGCGGCGGTACATGGGCGAGCGCGATCTCCAGTTCGTAGAGCGAGTCGTGGCGCGCCTCGTCGATCCGCGGCGCCTGGCTGGTCGGACCGATGAACATGCCGGAGAACAGATAGGACAGCGACGGATGCCGTTGCCAGAACAGCACCAAGCTCTTGAGCAGATCCGGCCGGCGCAGGAATGGCGAGTCTGCCGGGCTGGCGCCACCGACTACGACATGATTGCCGCCGCCGGTGCCAGTGTGGCGGCCGTCGATCAGAAAGCGATTGGCACCGAGCCGGACCTGTGCAGCTTCCTCATAGAGGCCGAACGTCGTCGTCACCGCCTCCCGCCAGTTCTGCGCCGGATGAATGTTGACCTCGATCACGCCGGGATCGGGCGTGACTTTGATAACGTCGATGCGCGGATCATAGGGCGGCGGATAGCCCTCCACATGCACCTGCAGCTGCATCTCCTCCGCGGTCTCCTCGACGGCGGCGACCAGTTCGAGATAATCCTCGATCCTCTCCACCGGTGGCATGAAGGCACACAGCACGCCTTCGCGGATTTCGATCGACATCGCGGTGCGCACGCCGCCCTTGCGCAGCTTCTGCTCTTCAACGGCCTGGTTCGCCGCGCCAGTGGCAGCAGCCGGTTGTTCGAACACTGCAAGCTGCTCGGCGGGCGGCGGCGGCGCGAACGCGGTCGATGTCGGATTCGACGACGCGACGCTCTGCAGCGGCCCGCGCGGATCGAGGGGGTCGCGCTCGACGATATACGGATAGTCCTCTTCCGGAATGTGCGGCAGCGACGCGATCGGCAGCCGCAACCCCATCGGCGAGTCGCCCGGCACCAGGAACAGATTGCCGCGGCGCAGCTTCCAGCGCTCGCTGCGCCAGCGCTTCTTTGCCGTCTGTGGCGCATCCGCCTGCCAGGCCTGGATCGGCAGCACGAAACCCTTCGGCGTCGTGAGGCCGGAGTCGAACACCCGCGCCATCCGCGCGCGCTCTTCCGGGTCGGCGAGCTTGCTGTCGGATGGATCGACGTTCGGCGGCAGGCTGGCTTCCTTCTGCAGCCAATGGCTGGGGTCCTCGAACGCTGGCAGCACGTAGTCCGTGTCGATGCCGAGGCGCCTGGCGGTGCCGATGGCGAATTGCTCGGCCTGCTCAACCTTGGCCGGACGCTGGCCGAACACCGGCGCGATCAGGTCGGCGTTCTTCCAGATCGGCTGTCCGTCCTTGCGCCAGTACAGGCCGAACGCCCAACGCGGCAGGCTTTCGCCCGGGTACCATTTGCCCTGGCCGTAATGCAGCAAGCCGCCCGGCGCGAACCGCGTCCGCAAGCGGCGGATCAGATCGTCAGCCAGCATCCGCTTGGCGCCGCCGACAGCGGCCGTGTTCCACTCCGGCGACTCCATATCGTCGATCGACACGAAGGTCGGCTCGCCGCCCATCGTCAAGCGCACGTCCTGCGCGGCCAGATCGGCATCGACCTGATCGCCGAGCGCGTCGAGCCGCGACCACGACTCATCGGAGAACGGCAGCGTGATCCGCGGCGCCTCGCGGATCCGCTCGACCTTCATCTCGAAATTGAAGTCGACATTGGCAAAGCCGACCACGCCGGAGATCGGCGCCGCCGTGCGATAATGCGGCGTGGCGGCGACCGGGATGTGGCCCTCGCCCGCAAGCAGTCCCGAGGTGACGTCGAAGCCGACCCAGCCGGCCCCGGGCAGATAGACCTCGGCCCAGGCGTGCAGATCGGTGAAGTCGCTCTCGGCGCCCTTCGGGCCGTCCAGCGATTGGATATCAGGCTTGATTTGTATCAAGTAACCGGACACGAACCGCGCTGCGAGGCCGAGATGGCGCAGCGTCTGGATCAGCAGCCACGCCGAGTCGCGGCATGAGCCGCAGCCGTTGCCGAGCGTCTCCTCCGGCGTCTGCACGCCGGGCTCCATGCGGATGATGTAGTTGACGCGCTCGCGCAGTTTCGCGTTGAGATCGACCAGGAAGTTGACGGTGCTTTCCGCCTCACGCGGGATCGAATCGAGATAGGCCTTGAACAGCGGCCCCGGCGGCTCGGTGATCAGATAGGGCGCGAGCTCGTGCTGCAGATCGGCGCTGTAGGCGAACGGGAAGCTTTCAGCATAGCTCTCGACGAAGAAGTCGAACGGATTGATCACCGTCATCGCCGCGGTGAAATCGACCTCGATCTTGAGTTCGTCCGCCTTCTCCGGAAACACGAACCGCGCCAGCCAGTTGCCCTGCGGGTCCTGCTGCCAGTTGATGAAATGGTTCGAAGGCGTGACCTTCAGCGAATACGACAGGATCGGCGTCCGCGTATGCGGGGCCGGGCGCAGCCGGATGGTCTGGGGGCCGAGGTCGATGGGGCGGTCGTATTTATAGTGCGTGACGTGATGTAGGGCGACGAAGATCGACACGGGGCAGCTCCAGCATTCTTTTTGAGCAGAACACCGGAACCGGGACCGATCAAGTGCGAACAAAGGGCAAGGCGTGCATAAGAACGGGGCGCGCCCCAGCTGCGCAGCCGTCCGTCTGGAACTCGCCGCATCCGCGGTCGAGCCCCTTGGGACGGCAGAGGCACGCGGTTCGTTCACGAATAATGGTGCATGCGCGGACCAAGCCCGCGCATGGCCTGTGCTGAGCTTACGCCTTCCCGCCCGAATTCTTCCGCGTCTCGGCGACCCAGCTTCGCGCCCCGATCGCCATGATGCCGCTGTCGTTCAGCAGCGTCACCAGCTTGAAGCCGAGCGAGATGTTGCGGGCGGCGCCTTCGGGGCCGGAGCAATGGATGCCCGGATGGATGCCGCGCTTGTCGCATTCCTTCAGCAGCTTTTCGTAAATCTTCAGGATCTCCGGCTCGTCGCGGTCGAGCTTCGGCACCAGGCCGTAAGAGAAGCCGAGATCGGATGGGCCGATATACACGCCTGCAATGCCCTCGACGTCGAGGATGGCTTCCATATTCTCGACCGCGGTCCGAGTCTCGATCATCGGAATGCACAGCGTCTCGTCATTGGCGGTCGTCTGATAATTGCCGGACGAGCCGTACAGGCCAGCCCGGATCGGGCCGTTGCTGCGCGTGCCGCGCGGCGGGTACTTGCAGTACTGAACGAAGTTCTCGGCTTCTTCCTTGGTGTTGACCATCGGACAGATCACTCCATAGGCGCCGCCATCCAGCACTTTGCCGATGATGCCCGGCTCGTTCCACGGCACGCGGACCATAGGCGTCACCGGGTGCGCCTGCATGCCCTGGAAGCACGCCACCATGGACTGATAGTCCTGCACGCCGTGCTGGATATCGACCGTGATGCTGTCGAACCCGCACTGCGCCATGACTTCGGCCGAGAACCCCGACGGAATCGCCAGCCAGCCGTTGACCACGACTTTGCCGTCGGCCCAGAGTTGCTTCACTTTGTTTGCCATTGATAGTTCCTGCGTTATGCGGTTGGCGAAGTTGTCAGTTGGGCCCGTCATTGCCGGGCTTGACCCGGCAATCCATCCTCTTTCACGAAGTGGATGGATGCGCGGGTCAAGCCCGCGCATGACGGACGGATGTAGAGTATGCGCCTCACGCCGTCGCCGCCTGGATGGCGGTCTCCGGCACGCCGACTTCCCGCGCTGTCGCCACAATCGCGGCCCAAGTGTCGTCTGGCAGCGGAACACCATTCTTCGTGCGCTCGGCGCGGGTTGCAGTCTCGGGATCACCCGGAATCAGCACCTGGTCGACGCCGGCAATCGTCTTGGCGCTCTTGAAGTAATCGATGTAGCGCGTCACCTCGGTGTCGAAAAGATGCGACGGGTCGATGCGCTGCGGGTCGACATAGATCGAGAACATGCCGTTCGCGAACGGCCGGTTCGGGCCGGTCGCGCCGTTGCCGGTGAGCGCGCCGCCGAGCAGTTCGCAGATCAGCGCAAGGCCCGAGCCCTTGTGCTCGCCGAAGGCGCGGATCGCGCCTTTGCCGTTGGCGTGGTTGATCGGACCATCCTTCTCGTGCGGGCCATAGAGCGTCGCGGGGTCTTCGCTGAGCGATCCGTCCGGATTGATCAGCGCGCCCTTCGGCAGCTTCTTGCCGCCGCGCGCCGCCACCAGCACCTTGCCTTCGGCAACGATAGAGGTGGCGAGATCGAGTACCACCGGTGTCTGGCCAGGACGCGGAATGCCGACGCAATACGGCGCTGTCGACAGCCGGCGCTCGGTGCCGCCGAACGGCGCGACCAGGATCGAGCCGGCAGCCGTGACGAAGTGAATCGACACCAAGCCTTCAGCGGCCGCCATCTCGGCCCAATCGCCGATGCGGCCAATATGGCCCGAGTTCTTCAGCGCGATCGCCGACAGACCTTGTGATTTGCACTTTTCGATGCCGAGACGAACAGCCTGCGGGCCGACGGTCTGGCCATAACCGAACTTGCCGTCGACCACCGCCAGCGACGGCAGATCGACCGGCACGTCGACAGTCTGGTCCGGATGCACCGCGCCGGCATTACGCCAGCGGATGTACACCGGCACGCGAATGACACCGTGACTGTCGTGGCCGGTCAGATTGGCCGTGGTGAGATAACTGCCGATGCGGCGCGCTTCGTCCTTCGACGAGCCAGCGCGCTCGAACACCTGGGCGACGAAATCGATCAATCGGTCGACCTGCAACGTCACCATGTCGGCGCACACCCGATCGACAGCCGGCGGCCGAGGGCACACATGGCCCTGCCCTGCTGGTTCATTATGATCCTCCCTGCGCGGCCTTCCGTTTTGCGGGCCGTCGTTTGGTCTGCGAAGTTGAGCTAAAATCCGGCTCTCTGTCCACCGCGTCGGCCGCATGCCGCACCGGCATCTCCGACAGACGCGTCTCCAGGTCTCGCAGCATGTCCTGCAATTCGGCCAACTCGGTGCTGCCGTAACTGCGCGCGATCTCCGCGTAGATGCCTTCGGAATACGGCGCGACCGCTTCGATCAGTTTCACACCTTTCGGGGTGATCGAGACATGACTGCGGCGCTGATCGTCCTTGGACAATTTCCGGGCAATTAATTTACGAGCCTCCAGATCGCGCAACATTCGCGACAGACTCGGTCCAAGCAGGAACGCGCGATCGGCCAATTCGGTCACCTCGACCGTGTCGGCCTCCGTCAGCGCGCGCAGGATACGCCATTGCTGCTCGCTGAGCCCATGTGCACGCAGCAGCGGCCGGAAATGCCGCATCACCGCCTCGCGGCCGCGCAGCAGCGCCATCGGGAGCGAGCGCGAGAAGGTGCGCATCGGCGCGTCTGTATTCTGTGGTTGCCTGTCCTCGTCGTTGCGAGGCGCCTTTTGCCGAAGCACTCCAGCCTCGGAGCGCAGCGCTGGATTGCTTCGCTTCGGCCGCAATGACGTCGGGGATGATTTTTGCATCGCAATAAGCACGGTTTGGGTTTGAGCCAAATCATTTAACATGTTAATCAGTTCGGGCGCGAGCGTTTTGTCGGCGCCGACGCAAGGGATGGACACCAAGGCGGAAGCCAAGCATGGCGTTGTCGAACAACGAAATTCGCGCCGCGGCCGAACGGCTGCACCAGGCCGAAAAGACCAAGGTGCAGATTCGTCAGCTGTCGCTCGATCATCCTGCGATCACGATTGCCGACGCCTATGCGATCCAGAGCGCATGGATGGATCTGAAGGTCGCCGACGGCCGGCGCGTGCGCGGCCACAAGATCGGCCTGACGTCGAAGGCAATGCAGAACCAGCTTGCTATCGACGAGCCAGACTCCGGTGTTCTACTCGACGACATGTTCTTCAACGACGGCGGCGTGGTCCCGACCGATCGCTTCATCGCGACACGGATCGAGGCCGAACTGGCCTTCGTCATCAAGTATCGTCTCGCCGGCCCTAACTGCACCATCTTCGACGTGCTCAACGCCACCGACTTCGTCGTGCCGGCGCTGGAGATCCTCGATACGCGCGTGCAGCGCGTCGATCCGGAAACCAAGGCGACGCGTAAGATCTTCGATACGATCGCCGACAATGCGGCGAATGCCGGCATCGTGGTCGGCGGCCGGCCGATCCGACCTCTTGATACTGATCTGCGCTGGATCGGCGCGCTGACCTACAAGAACGGTCAGCTCGAAGAAACCGGCCTCGCCGCCGGCGTGCTCAATCATCCGGCCACCGCGGTGGCGTGGCTCGCCAACAAGATCGCGCCGCAGGGACTCGCGTTGGAGCCGGGCCAGGTCGTACTGGCCGGCTCGTTCATTCGCGCCATCGAGTGCCGCAAGGGCGACACCATCCAGGCGGACTATGGCGCCTATGGCACCGTCAGTTGCTACTTCGGCTGATCAGCAAGCGAGCGTTCCCATGCCGCATTTCTCCATCGAATATTCAGCCAATCTCGACGACCGCGTCGACATGCGCGCCGTGGTCGAACTGGTTCGCGTCTCGGCGCTGGAGACCGGGATCTTTCCGATCGGCGGCATCCGTGTCCGAGCCATCCGCTGCGAGACCTATGCGATCGCCGACGGCCGCGACGGCTTCGCCTTCATGGCGATGCTGCTAAGGCTCGGCGAAGGCCGCGATCTCGCCGCGCGCAAGAAAGCCGGTCAGCACGTCTTCGACAGACTGTCCCACTATCTCGATCCGCTGTTCGCCGACGAAGGTTTCGCGCTGTCGTTCGATATGACGATCAACGACAAGGAAACTTCGTGGAAGCGCAACTCCATCCACGATCTGTTGATTGCCGAGGCCCGACATGGCTGATGCCGCCACGCTTTCCTCCAAGACGATTTCCGCTTTCCAGGCCAATCTCGACCGCGCGGCGCCGCTGCTGAAGCAGCTCCGCGCCGACGGCATCGGCCATCTCATTAACGGCGAGATCGTGCCGTCGTCGTCAGGCGAAACCTTCGCAACGTCTTCGCCGATCGACAACACGGAGCTGGCGCAGGTCGCGCGCGGCACGGCAGCTGATATCGATCGCGCCGCCAAGGCGGCGAAGGATGCGTTTCCGGCGTGGCGCGACATGGCGCCGGCGAAACGGCGGAAGATCTTGAACAAGATCGCCGACGCGATCGAGGCGCGCGCCGACGACATCGCCGTGCTCGAATGCATCGACACCGGTCAGGCGCATCGCTTCATGGCCAAGGCGGCGATCCGCGCCGCCGAGAATTTTCGCTTCTTCGCCGACAAATGCGCCGAGGCACGTGACGGGCTGAACACGCCGAGCGACGAGCATTGGAACGTATCGACCCGCGTCCCAATCGGCCCGGTCGGCGTGATCACGCCGTGGAATACACCTTTCATGCTGTCGACCTGGAAGATCGCGCCGGCGCTGGCGGCCGGCTGCACGGTCGTGCACAAGCCGGCCGAGTGGTCGCCGGTGACGGCCGACATGCTGACGCGGATCTGCAAGGATGCCGGCCTGCCGAACGGCGTGCTCAACACCGTGCACGGCTTCGGCGAGGAAGCCGGCAAGGCGCTGACCGAGCATCCGGCCATCAAGGCGATCGCCTTCGTCGGCGAGACCGCGACCGGCGCCGCCATCATGGCGCAGGGCGCGCCGACGCTGAAGCGCGTGCATTTCGAACTCGGCGGCAAGAACCCGGTGATCGTGTTCAACGACGCCGATCTCGATCGCGCGCTCGATGCCGTGGTCTTCATGATCTACTCGCTTAACGGCGAGCGCTGCACGTCGTCGAGCCGGCTGCTGGTGCAGTCCACGATCGCCGACAAATTTATCGAGAAACTCTCCGCCCGCGTCCGCGCCCTGAAGGTCGGGCATCCGCTCGATCCGGCGACTGAAGTCGGTCCGCTGATCCATCAGCGCCATCTCGACAAGGTGTGCTCGTATTTCGACATCGCCAAGCAGGATGGCGCGAGGGTCGCGGTCGGCGGCGCGCGCGCCGAAGGCCCAGGCGGCGGCCACTATGTGCAGCCGACGCTGGTGACCGGCGCGCGAAGCGACATGCGGGTCGCGCAGGACGAGGTGTTCGGGCCGTTCCTCACCGTGATCCCGTTCAAGGACGAAGCCGAGGCGGTGCAGATCGCCAACGACATCCGCTACGGCCTCACCGGCTACGTCTGGACTGGCGACATGGGCCGCGGCCTGCGCGTCGCCGATGCGCTCGAGGCCGGCATGATCTGGCTGAACTCGGAGAACGTCCGCCATCTGCCGACGCCGTTCGGCGGCATGAAGCAGTCCGGCATCGGCCGCGACGGCGGCGACTACTCGTTCGAGTTCTACATGGAAACCAAGCACGTCTCCCTCGCCCGTGGCACGCACAAGATCCAGAAGCTGGGAGCGGTGTAGTGCAGAGACTCACTCACGTCATTCCGGGGCGCGCGAAGC
>NZ_JBMDXE010000037.1:0-11524 GCF_048594845.1 Rhodopseudomonas sp.
AGCGCGCTCCCTCTCCCGCTTGCCGGAGAGGGGTGGGTGAGGGCGCCCCGGGCACAGAGCTTGCGCTTGTAGTCAGGGCATCACCTCCGACTTCCGCATTCACCTTTCATGTTGTTGCGCTGCGCAACAATGCTGCATTGCCCACCGCCGAAGTCCGAACTGATCGCCACGCAAAGTTGTGATCCCGGCGCGACCACCATGCATTGACGGCGGCGGAACTCGGGTTCTTAATCGCCCCAACTAACAACAAGAAGCACCAGCCATTCACCAGGGAGGAGCGATCATGTCGATCTCCGGGAAGCTTGATCCTGTGGTGCGGCGCGTGACGGTCGCCGACATTGCCGAAGCGTTCGGGCAGGGGCTGCGGGATTTTCAGGCGGCGCCCGCCTATGGCTTGGCGTTCGGGGCGTTCTACGCCGCGGGCGGCATGCTGATCCTGGCCTGTCTCACCGCATTGCACATGGTGTACTTCGCCTATCCGCTCGCCGCCGGCTTTGCGCTGCTCGGGCCGTTCGTGGCGCTCGGGCTGTATGAGGTCAGTCGTCAGCGCGAGGCCGGGCGCAAGCCCTCGGTGATACAAATCGTCGGCCTGATCCGTAGCCGTAGCGAGCTCGGCTGGATGGCCTTCGTCACGCTGTTCCTATTCGTGATCTGGATGTACCAGGTCCGCCTGCTGATCGCGCTGTTCCTCGGCATCGGCGTGTCGTTCGGCAGCCTGCATGAGTTCATCTCGGCGGTGCTGACCACCAACGAGGGGCTGGTGTTCCTCGCGGTCGGCAATTGCGTCGGTGCCGCGCTGGCGCTGGTGCTGTTCTCGCTCACCGTGGTGTCGTTTCCGCTGCTGCTCGATCGCGACGTCGACTTCGTCACCGCGATGATCACCAGCGTCCGCGCCGTGGTGACCAGCCCGCTGCCGATGATCGGCTGGGCCGCCACCATCGTGCTGCTGCTGGTGGTGTCGGCGCTGCCGTACTTCCTCGGCCTCGTCGTCACCCTGCCGGTGCTCGGCCACACGACGTGGCATCTCTATCGCAAGATCGTCGCGCCGGTCGCGGCCGAACTGCCGGCGAGCGAGCCCGCCGGCAACGTCGTGCAGATGCCGCAGGTTGCCTCGCGCGGCTGAGCGCGGCGCTTAGTCCGGCAATCCCGGAATGCGGATGCCGCGCCGCTTCAGCGCCGCGATCATCCGCATCGGCGGCTGCATGGTGATCTTCGGCGCGGTGCCGGTCTCGAGCAGGCTCTTCAACGCGGACAGGATCGCCGGCCAGCCCTGCTGTCCGCCCGACAGGATGTCGTCGTCGAGCGGGTGTTCATGAGCCTCCGTCATCGTCAGCCGCACGGCGTCGCCCGCCGGCTCGATTTCGTAGGTCACCAGCGTGCCGCCGAGCGCTTCGACCAGCCCCGGCCAGCCGACGTTCCAGGTCACGCTGAGCCGGCGTGGCGGATTCCAGTCGATCACTTCGCCGCCGATATGGAGCGAGCCGTCCGGCGCCGTCATCGTCAGCGTGCCGCCGCGACGTGGCTCGATTGTCACCGTGTACCCCGAGAAGTACTGCCGGCTGAACTCGGGCGAGGTCAAAGCTTCCCACACCCGCTCGGCCGGCGCCGCGATGTAGATGGTGTAGATGGTCTGCGGCACCCAGCCGCTGACGTTGGTCATCACGCCGCTTCCGCGGCGACGTGTGCGGCCACGTCGTAGGGCAGCGGCTGACCGGTTTCCAGGATGCTCTTCAGGCTCGCCAGCACCATCGGCCAGCCGAACGCGATGCTCGGCAGCGTCGCGCTGCCATCGGCGAAGCGTTCGTGCGTGACGGTGAGCTTGACCACGTCGCCGAACGGCTCGATCTCATAGGTGACGCGCGACGGCTGCTCCTGCCGCATCGTCTCGTCCCACACCGATATCCAGTCATATGCCAGCCGCCGCGGCGGATCGGACTCAACGATGGTGCACTGGTTCTTGATCTCGCCATCGCGCTCCATCGTCATCACCGAGCCGACCTGCCAGTCGGAGCGCAGCGTGCAGTCCATCCAGTAGCGGCGCGTGAACTCGGCATCGGTCAGCGCGTGCCACAGCGCGTCGGGGGTGGTGCGGATGTAGGTGACGTAGGCGAATTCCGGTCTAGCCATCACGGTCCTCCAGTCGTCGTTTGAGGTCGCTCAGCGCCGTCAGGCGCCCGCGTTCGAACTTCCTGATCCAGCGCTCGCCGATCTCGTGGATCGGCACCGGGTTGAGGTAGTGCAGCTTCTCGCGGCCGTGCCTGACCGTGGCAACCAGATTGGCCGCCTCGAGAATCGCAAGGTGCTTGGTCACGGCCTGCCGCGTCATGGCGAGGCCGTCGCAGAGATCGCCGAGCGTCTGCCCGTTGCGGGCGTGGAGCCGGTCGAGCAGCGCCCGCCGCGACGGGTCAGCCAGCGCTTTGAAGACGTCGTCCATGGCGATGATAATAGGCAACCACAAGGTTGCATGTCAAGCGCAGCAGTCGCCATGACGTTTCGGTGGTCGATGGCGCGGGACCTGCCTGCTATGTTGCGGATGGACTCGAACGTGAATGGGAATGCCGATGTCGCTCGAACTGTATCTGACGTACGTAGCCGCCTGCATCGGGCTGGCGTTGTTGCCTGGGCCGGTGGTCACGCTGGTGATCGCCAACGGCCTGCGTCACGGCACGCGCGCGGCGCTGCTCAACATCGCCGGCGCGCAGCTCGGGCTCGGGCTGGTGATCGCGCTGGTCGCGGCTGGCCTCACCACGCTGATGGCGACGATGGGCTACTGGTTCGATTGGGTGCGGCTCGTCGGCGCCGCCTATCTGGTGTGGCTCGGCATCGGCCTGATCCGCAAGCCGGTCGAGGGCGTCAGCACCGATGCACCGCCGCCGGTGCCGCGCGGCGGCTTCTTCCTGCAGGGTTTCCTGGTGCTGCTCGCCAATCCGAAGGTGCTGGTGTTCTTCGGCGCGTTCATTCCGCAATTCGTCGACATGCAGCGCGCCCACGTGCCGCAGGTCGCGCTGCTCGGCGTCACCTTCATGGTGATCGCGGCGATGACGGATGCGATCTACGCGCTGCTGGCCGGGCGTGCGCGGACGATGTTCTCGTCGCGGCGGACGCGGCTGCTGTCGCGTATCTCCGGCGGCTTCATGATCGGCGGCGGCGTCTGGCTGGCGCTCAGCCGCGCGAAGTAAGCACTTCTCGCCGCACGTGTGCCCCGGATGCGGCGCAGCAGGCCGCGTAGCGGCGTGGTGCGCTGCTGATCCGGGGCTCCGGTTGCTCGGATCAGAATAAGCGTGGTCCCGGGTCTGCGAAGCAGCGCTACGCGCTGCATCGCACCCGGGACACGGATTTGTATTCGGCGGGGCGATTAGGCCTGCACCGCCGCCTTGTCCTGCACCGCCGGCTCGATCGCCGTCAGCACCCGCGCCAGACGCTCGGCCCATTCGGCCTGGCCGGCCTCTTCGGCGATCTGGTCCTGGCGGATCTCGATGCCGGAATTGATCAGGCCGCGCGCCTCGCCGTGCACCGGGATCGAGTAGTCGGTGCCGTCGGTCACCGCATAGGGCTGGTTGTCGCCGACCACCAGACCCTCTTCGCGCCGCAGTTCGGCGAGCAGCTGCGGCGGCAGCACGGTGTCGCGGTGATACAGCGTGCCGATGTGCCAGGGCCGCGCCATGCCGTGATACACCGGCGTGAACGAATGCAGCGACAGCAGCACGGTCGGCCGGCCGGCCGCGAGCCTTGCGTCGATCACCGCGTCGATGCGGTCGTGATACGGATCGAAGATCAGCCGGCGACGCTCCTCGGCCTGCTCGCGCGTCAGCCCGTCGTTGCCGGGGATGGTGGTGATCTCGCTGACCAGCGGAATCGAGCTCTCGGCGCTCGGCGGCCGGTTGCAGTCGATCACCAGCCGCGAGTAGCGCTGCGCGATCAGATGCGCGCCGATCGTGTCGGACAGGCGCTCGGCGACACCGGCGATGCCGATATCCCAGGCGATATGTCGGGTCAGCTCTGAATCGGGCAGGCCGAGATCGCCGAGTTGCGGCGGGATCTTGCGGCCGTAATGATCGCAGACCAGCAGAAAGGGGGATTGTCCGTCCGGATTTCGCTCGATCACCGGAACCTGTCCGGGCTCGAGACGTAGTGCCACCTGCGGTGCGCCGTCCATCTGTGAAGTGCCTATCAAATCAGCAATCCGCCCCTGTTTACGCTGGTATCGTCTCGTTGTCCCAATGTCGAGATCTATGCATCCTTCATGCCGCTCCTGACGATTACCCACCATACCGAGTATTACTACGCACGCCCGGTCGCCTTCGGCGAGCATCGCGTCATGCTGCGGCCGAGCGACGGTCACGACCTGCGGATGCTGCAGGGTTCGCTGGTGATCACCCCGCAGCCGGCCTCGCTGCGCTGGATCCATGATGTCTTCGGCAACAGCGTGGCAATCGCAAGCTTCGACCAGCCCGCCACGCGGCTGAGCTTTCACTCCACCGCGATCGTCGAACACCATCCGAGCGAGGAGTTCGCCCTGACGCCGGACGACCGCGCATTCTTCTATCCGTTCCTATACGACGAGGAGGAATATCCGGATCTCGAGCCGTTCATCCGTCCGCATTACGGCGATCCCGAGCACGAGCTGTCGTCCTGGGCGCGCGGCTTTCTCGACGATGGTCCCTCGACCCGGACGTTCGACATTCTCAGCCGAATGACCCACGGCATCCGCGACGCCTTCAGCTATCGCAAGCGCCACGCCCACGGCACCCAGCATCCGCTCGATACGCTGCAGACCGGCTCCGGCACCTGCCGTGATTTCGCGCTCTTGATGATCGAGGCGCTGCGCCGGCTCGGCATCGCGGCGCGGTTCGTCTCGGGCTATCTGTTCGTGCACGACGAGGGCGAGGGCGGTCATGTCGGCGGGGGCTCGACTCATGCCTGGGTTCAGGTCTATCTGCCGAGTGCCGGCTGGATCGAATTCGATCCCACCAACGGCATCATCGGCAGCCGCGATCTGATCCGCGTGGCGGTGGCGCGGGAGCCATATCAGGCGATCCCGTTGCACGGCAGTTACGTGGGCGGCGCCGACGACTTCCTGCGGATGGAGGTGCGGATCAAGGTCGCCTCGGCCGACGCCGCCGCGCCGGCGCAAGGCGCCGTGGTGCCGGCCTAGCCGGCGGCGATGGGATGTGATCTGGGGACTCGATGCTGGACCGACTGTTCGTCTATGGCACGCTGATGCACGGCTACGATCATCCGATGGCGCGCTTGCTGTCGGACAACGCCGATTATCTCGGCGCGGCGACGATGCCGGGCCGGCTGTATCAGGTGGCGCATTATCCGGGCCTGATCGAAGCCGCCGCGGCCTCCGATCGCGTCGTCGGCGACGTGTTCAGGCTGCACCGGCCGGCCGAGCTGCTGGCGCAGCTCGACGACTACGAAGGCTGCGGCGAGGGCTGCGAACAGCCGGCGCCGTATCGCCGCGAGATCGCACGCGTGACGCTCGCGGCCGGCGGCGACCTCGAGGCTTACGTCTACATCTACAATTTCGATGTTGCGCGGCTGCGCCACATCCCGTCAGGCCGGTTTGCCGACAGCATTGGCTGATCGCGGCGACGCGGCCTTCTCGCATGCGGTCTCGTCATCCCGAGCTGCGCACGTTGCGCGCCGCGACGGATGCGATGCCTGCGGCCCGTCCGCCGAGGCCCACCGCGGCGCGCCATGGCGCGACGGGCAGCTCAAATGACGGCGGTAGCAGGTTTGTCCGCTTCGATGGCAGCCGACAGAACGGCGCTAACGACCGAGATGCAGTTCGACGTGGGCGTTGGCCGCCAGCGGCAGCAGCGTCAGCCAGTCCGGCTGCACCGGCTCGGTCAGGCAGAAGCTCGGGAAGTCATAGGTCTCGACCGCTGCGGTCGCGATGGTCAGCGCATCGCCGCAATCGTCGCATTTCCACGCGTGGATCGCATAAACCCCGTCGACCGACTCCACGCCGAGCGAGGTCATCTCCACATTGCATCGGGTACAATTTGCCATGGTTCTGGCTCCAGTCGTTTGACGCTGGTCCGCAGGGGCCGGCGCAGTGAGCCCTGGCCTTGGTTATCCGTTCTCCCCGACTCCCCCGCATCCGCAGGGTGCGGCACTGAGCGCTCGCTTCCGCGGTGCAACAATGAGCCAGATCAAATCTGCTGCAGATGCGAAGGAAAGTGGATGAAAGTGATCAGGCGGGCATGATTGAGCGGGGTCCCATCATTCCAGCGCTCCTCCGTCTGAGGATGAGGACTAACCCCGAGCCGCAGCGCGCTCCCTCTCCCGCTTGCGGGAGAGGGCTGGGGTGAGGGCGACACAAGCACAGTGCCTGCGAACGACCCCGGGCCGAGTGCCTGGGGCCCCCCACCCCCGACCCCTCCCCGCAAGGGGGAGGGGAGAAGAGGCGCCGTGCTTGAGGCTTGCGCGATGCGGGCAATCGCTCCCTATGAGTCAGCCTCGCGCCGCAGCGCGCTCCCTCTCCCGCTCGCGGGAGAGGGTTGGGGTGAGGGAGCCCCAGGCAGTGAGCATGCGATGTGCCGCCGGCATCGGGGCGCTCTCTGACTGCGGGATTCCGGGCTCGCTTGCTGCGCGAGCGCCCCGGAATGGCGGTGCTCCTGGCGAGACGCCTCTTGAAGAGGCCGAGTGGATCGCAAAGCTAGTTTCGATGTTACTTTTGTCCGGTATAACCCTGTCGGATCCTGTCATCTGTGGCGCTCTTAAACGCGTTGGCGGTGTCCACCGCGTCAGCCAAGGTTGTTCATGCGCTTCACGCCGCAATTTCTTGACGAGCTGAAAGCCCGGCTTCCGGTGTCGGATGTCGTGGGCAAGCGCGTGAAGTTGAAGAAGGCGGGGCGGGAGTGGAAGGGGCTGTCGCCGTTCCAGCAGGAGAAGACGCCGTCGTTCTTCGTCAATGACGAGAAGCAGGCGTGGTTCGACTTCTCGTCGGGGCGCAACGGCTCGATCTTCGACTTCATCATGCTGACCGAGGGCGTCGATTTCCCGGAAGCCGTCGAGCGGCTGGCCGGGATGGCCGGGCTGGCGCTGCCGGCGGCGACGCCGGATGCGGCGCGGCAGGCCCAGCGGCGCAAGTCGCTGTACGACGTGATGGAGCTGGCGGCGGCTTATTTCGCCGACAATCTCGCCTCGCGCGCCGGCGCCCGGGCCCGTGGCTATCTGGCCGATCGCGGCATGCTGCCGTCGGTACAGGTCAAGTTCCGCATCGGCTACGCCTCGGCGGAGCGTTTCGCGCTGAAGGAGCATCTCGGCAAGCACGGCATCCCGGTCGAGGACATGATCGAGGCCGGGCTGCTGTCGGCCGGCGAAGACATCCCGGTGCCGTTCGACAAATTCCGCGACCGCGTGATGTTTCCGATCACCGACATCCGCGGCCGGGTGATCGCATTCGGCGGCCGGGCGCTGGAGAAGGACGTCGCGGCGAAGTACCTGAACTCGCCCGAGACGCCGCTGTTTCACAAGGGCGACAACCTCTACAACCTCACCACCGCCCGCAAGGCGGCGCATGACGGCGCTTCGGTGATCGTGGTCGAAGGCTATGTCGACGTCATCGCCATGGTCACCGCCGGGTTCCCCGGCACCGTCGCGCCGCTCGGCACCGCGCTGACCGAGAACCAGTTGGCGCTGCTCTGGAAGATGGCCGACGAGCCGATCCTGTGCTTCGACGGCGACCGCGCCGGCCAGAAGGCGGCGTATCGCGCCGCCGACCTGGCGCTGCCGCAGCTCAAGCCCGGCAAGAGCTTGCGCTTCGCGCTGCTGCCGGAAGGGCAGGACCCCGACGATCTCGCCCGCGCCGGCGGCCGGCTGGCGATCGAGGAGGTGCTCGGCGTCGCCCGGCCGCTCGCCGACCTCTTATGGATGCGCGAGACCGAGGGCGGCAGCTTCGCCACGCCCGAGCGCCGCGCCGCGCTGGAGGCGCGGATCAACGAGCTGGCGAACGGCATCCGCGACGAGGTGGTGCGGCGCTATTATCGCCAGGATTGGGCCGAGCGGCTGCGCGCCGCCTTCGCGCCGGCGGGTGGGTTTGGTGGCGGCTTCGGCGGCTATCGCGGCGGCGGTGATTCGGGGCGGCGGGGTGCGCCGCGGGGTAGTTTTCCACAGGGCGGCCGGCCAGCGCCGCGTGGCGGGCAAGGCGCGGCTGCGCCGACGTTGGGGCGCGGGCCGTACCAAATGATGAGCCCGCAGCTCGCCACCAGCCCGATCATGCGCGGCCAGCGCAGCGCGATCTCGCGCCGCGAGGCGCTGATCCTGACATCGCTGCTCAACCATCCCTGGCTGCTCGAAGACCATCTCGAGGAGGTCGCGGCGCTCGAATTCGCCCACCCGGAAGCGCACCGGCTTCGCGCCGCGATCATCGCCGCCTTCGCCCAGGACCACCATCAGTCGGCGGACCCTGCGGAGCAGGCGGAGCGGCTCCGCGCCGACCTGGTGAAGGCCGGGTTAACCGAGCAATTGCAACGCCTTGAGCGGGCCATCACGACCCAGGCGGTGTGGGGCGCCGGGCCCGGCGCGGCGCGTGAGGATGTTCTTTCGACGTGGCAGCAACTCGTTGCCTTGCATCGACAATCTCACTCCTTACTTAGGGAGTTGAAGGATGCCGAGCTGGCCTTGGGGGAAGACGGCAGCGAAGCCAACGTCGCCTGGTTGCGGGACGTCAAGGCGCGGCTCTCGGAAGTGGACGGAACTGAGGCGCTGATCGAAGGATTTGGCGAATCGTCCGGACGGTTCCACCGGGGCGTGTGATCGCGGTGTGCAGGGCGACGCGGCGGGATTTGTGAAAAGACTCGCCAAACCCCCGCATTGGCTGCAAAAACAGGGTTAGTAAGGGCTTAACGGCATTCCGGTAGAAGGCCTTCGGGCGACCATTTTGGGAAACCAGCAAGCGGGATCGTGTCGGGTGGCGTCGGCGAGCGCCGCCCTTTGCGTGTCTCACCCGGCAAGGCAAGTTTGGATGACGGCGCGGCGACGTGACCGGCATGCGCGCGTTCAGGAGCAGTGAATGGCCAGCAAGGCGAAGACGGTTCAGTTGAAGGACAAGGAAAAGGACGACAAGGCCGACGCGCCGGAGAAGGACTCCGCTGACGCCCCGTCGCCGCTCCTCGACCTGTCGGACGCTGCCGTCAAGAAGATGATCAAGCAGGCCAAGAAGCGCGGCTTCGTGACCTTCGATCAGCTCAACGAAGTGCTGCCGTCGGACACCACCTCGCCCGAACAGATCGAAGACATCATGTCGATGCTGTCGGACATGGGCATCAATGTGTCCGAGGCCGAGGATACCGACAGCGAGGACGAAGAGGCCAAGGACGAGGCCGACGAGGAGCCGGATAACGACCTCGTCGAAGTCACCCAGAAGGCCGTCACCGAGACCAAGAAGTCCGAGCCGGGCGAGCGCACCGACGATCCGGTGCGCATGTATCTGCGCGAGATGGGCACGGTCGAGCTGCTGTCGCGCGAGGGCGAAATCGCCATCGCCAAGCGGATCGAGGCCGGGCGCGAGGCGATGATCGCCGGGCTGTGCGAAAGCCCGCTGACCTTCCAGGCGATCATCATCTGGCGCGACGAGCTCAACGAAGGAAAGATCTTCCTTCGCGACATCATCGATCTCGAAGCGACCTACGCCGGCCCCGACGCCAAGGCCAACATGAACCCGGCGATGGCCGGCGAAGGCGGCGAGGAAGCCGCCGCTGAAGGCGAAGGCGGCGCACCCGCGCATGTCGCGCCGCCGGCGGCCCCGCCGTCGCCGACCCCGTTCCGTCCCGCGCAGCAGCGCGGCGCCGCGCCGGCCGAGGCCGGCGGCGCGGGTGGCGAGGGCGCCTCCGAAGGCGAGATGGACGACGACGAGTTCGAGAACCAGATGTCGCTCGCCGCCATCGAGGCCGAACTCAAGCCGAAGGTGGTCGAGACCTTCGACAAGATCGCCGACAACTACAAGAAGCTGCGCAAGCTGCAGGAGCAGGACATCGCCAACCAGCTGCAGAACGAGCAGCTGTCGCCGTCCCAGGAGCGCAAGTACAAGAAGCTCAAGGACGAAATCATCGTCGAGGTGAAGTCGCTGCGCCTCAACCAGGCGCGCATCGACAGTCTGGTCGAGCAGCTCTACGACATCAACAAGAAGCTGGTGTCGTTCGAAGGCCGCCTGCTGCGCCTCGGCGACAGCCACGGCGTCGCGCGCGACGACTTCCTGCGCAACTATCAGGGCTCGGAGCTCGATCCGCGCTGGCTCAACCGCGTCTCCAAGCTGAGCGCGAAGGGCTGGAAGAACTTCGTCCACTACGAGAAGGACCGGATCAAGGAGCTGCGCCAGGAGATCCAGTCGATGGCGGCGCTCACCGGTCTGGAGATCGGCGAATTTCGCAAGATCGTCCACTCGGTGCAGAAGGGCGAGCGCGAAGCCCGTCAGGCCAAGAAGGAAATGGTCGAGGCCAACCTGCGCCTCGTGATCTCGATCGCCAAGAAGTACACCAACCGCGGCCTGCAGTTCCTCGATCTCATTCAGGAAGGCAACATCGGCCTGATGAAGGCGGTCGACAAGTTCGAGTATCGCCGCGGCTACAAGTTCTCGACCTACGCGACCTGGTGGATCCGGCAGGCGATCACCCGCTCGATCGCCGACCAGGCCCGCACCATCCGCATTCCGGTGCACATGATCGAGACGATCAACAAGATCGTGCGCACCTCTCGGCAGATGCTCAACGAGATCGGCCGCGAGCCGACCCCCGAAGAGCTCGCCGAAAAGCTCGGCATGCCGCTGGAGAAGGTCCGAAAGGTCCTGAAGATCGCCAAGGAGCCGCTGTCGCTCGAAACCCCGGTGGGTGACGAGGAAGACAGCCACCTCGGCGACTTCATCGAGGACAAGAACGCGGTGCTGCCGATCGACGCCGCGATCCAGTCGAACCTGCGCGAAACCACCACGCGCGTCCTCGCCTCGCTCACCCCGCGCGAAGAACGCGTGCTGCGCATGCGCTTCGGCATCGGCATGAACACCGACCACACGCTGGAAGAAGTCGGCCAGCAGTTCAGCGTGACGCGCGAGCGGATTCGTCAGATCGAGGCCAAGGCGCTGCGCAAGCTGAAGCATCCGTCGCGGAGCCGGAAGCTGCGGAGCTTCCTGGACAACTAACTACTTCATCGCGTCCTGGCCGGGCTCGACCCGCCTGCGGGGCTGCAGCCCCTTCGGCGCGGTGAAGGCCAGGCGATCCATCCAAAGCGGCGGGCTCAGGCCCGCCGTTTTGCGTTTCTCTGAATGTCCGACTTGTCTTCAACCGGGCTCCATTCGCATCGCGCTCACCCCGCGCCGCAGCCCGCTCCCTCTCCCGCTTGCGGGAGAGGGTTGGGGTGAGGGCGACGCGAGCACTGAATCTGCTAGTTAGTAGCCCGGATGCAGCGAAGCGAAACCCGGGATTTACGGCAGGTCCCGGATTACGCTGCGCTCCATCCGGGCTACGATTCCTGGTGTACACCCCGCGCCGCAGCCCGCTCCCTCTCCCGCTTGCGGGAG
>NZ_JBMDXE010000370.1:0-3386 GCF_048594845.1 Rhodopseudomonas sp.
GGCCGGGGGTCACTTGGCGCTGCTGGACGATGTTGTTGCTGCCGACCACCATGACGTAGCTGCCGGTCTGGTTCGACATCACCGCGGTGTCGTCGACCAGCAGGGCGTCGTCGAGCTTGCCGACCGGGACGCGAATCCGGACGAAGAGGCCGGGCACTAGGCTGATGGTCTTGTTATCGAGCACGCCGCGCAGCTGCAGCGTGCCGGTGGCGCTGTCGAATTTCGGCGCGATGTAGTCGACCTTGCCGGCATAGTCGAACGCGGTGTCGGCCGACAGCGCGACCTCGATGGGCAACTCCAGCCCATCCTCGCGCATGCTCTTCAGGGTCTTGCCCTGCCGCACCAGGGCATCGCGCAGATCGATCTGCTGCTGCTCGGTGATGTTGAAATAGACGTAGAGCGGATCGACCTGGAGGATTGTGGCGAGCTTGGTGGGGCCGGACGAGCCGACCAGCGCGCCGAGATTGACGAGGCGGCGCGTGACGATGCCGTCGAACGGGGCGCTCACCGTTGCATAAGCCAGCGAGATCTTGGCGAGCTTGAGCGACGCCTCGCTCGCCGCCACCTGGGCATTGGCGGACGCCAGATTGGTCTGGGCGTCGTCGACATTGCGCTGGGTTGCGACTTCCTTCTGCCCGAGCGTCGCCTGCCGGTCGTATTCGCGCTGGGCGTTGATCTGCTTGGCCTTGGCCCCATCGAGCTGCGCCTGCTGCAGATCGACCTGGGCCTGATACTGCGCCGGATCGATCCTGAACAGCACGCGATCCTTCTTCACGGCCTCGCCGTCGCGATAGTCGATGCTGTCGAGAAAGCCCTGCACGCGCGCTTCGAGATCGACCGAGGCGACTGGCGCGGTGTTGCCGGTGAATTCGGCGTAGAGCGTCACCGGCGAGCGGGTCGGCGTCGCCACCGTCACCTTGGCGGGCGGCGGCGCCGCGTAGCTGTTCTGCTCCTTGCAGCCGGCGAGGAGGAGAGGCGCACACAGCAAGCTCGCGACCAGCAGGCTTTTCGAGCGCTGCTCAGCAATGGTGCCCCACATCATCCGTCGATCTCCGCCCCGTTCCCGGAATGGAACCCATCAGATTCAGGGGTGCGGGTCCATCACATCAGACGCCGCGTCGCCTTTGGAGGCGACCGGTAGCCTCATCCTTTCGACGAACAGGCCGATCCACGGCACGGATCGACAGCCGGGGAGGAAGTCTTTGAAGGCAGAGAAAAGACGCGAGCGGAGGCGGAGCGCGCTATGCCCGCTCTTCGAAAATCATCGCCAGATGCACGATGGTCCGGACCGAGGCTTCCATGTCCTGGCGACTGACCCATTCGAGCCGGGAGTGGAAGGCGTGTTCGCCGGCAAAGATGTTGGGGAAGGGCAGGCCCATGAAGGACAGCCGCGAGCCGTCGGTGCCGCCGCGAATCGCAGTGGTGACCGGTTCGAGGCCGGCGCGCCGAATCGCATCGCGCGCGTTGGTAACCAACTCGGGGTGGCGGTCGAGGACCTGCTTCATGTTGCGGTACTGCTGCTTGATCTCGAGCGTCGCGGTCGAGCGCGGATAGTCGCGCATCACCTCGTCGACGATTCGCTGCAGCAGCGCCGCCTTCTCCTGCAGGCCGGCCTCGGTGAAGTCGCGGATGATCAGGCTCAGCGTGGCGTGCTCCAGCGTGCCGGTGATGCCGATCGGGTGCAGGAAGCCTTCGCGGCCTTCGGTGGTCTCCGGCGAGCAGGTGTGCTTCGGCAGCCGCTCGACGATCGCGGCGGCAATCTTGATGGCGTGCTCGATCTTGCCCTTGGCGAAGCCGGGATGGGCGCTGACGCCGGTGATGGTGATCACCGCCCCGTCGGCCGAGAAGGTCTCGTCCTCGATGTTGCCGGCGGTCTCGCCGTCCATCGTATAGGCGAAGTCGGCGCCGAGCTTGGCGAGGTCGACCTTGTCGACGCCGCGGCCGATCTCTTCGTCCGGCGTGAACAGGATCTTGAGCGTGCCGTGCTTGATCTCGGGGTGCGCGATCAGAAACGCCGCGGCATCCATGATCTCGGCAACGCCGGCCTTGTTGTCGGCGCCGAGCAGCGTGGTGCCGTCGGTGGTGATGATGTCGTTGCCGATCTGCTGCGCGAGCGCCGGGTGCTCGGCGAAGCGGATGACCTGGTTCGGATCCGCCGGCAAGACGATGTCGCCGCCCTGATAATTCTTCACGATCTGAGGCTTGACGCCTTCGCCTGAACAATCGGGCGAGGTGTCCATGTGCGAGCAGAAGCAGATCACCGGGACGTTCGGCTTGTTGGTGGTCGCCGGAATCGTCGCGTAGACGTAGCCGTGTTCGTCGAGATGCGCGTCGGCGATGCCGATGGCCTGGAGTTCGTCGACCAGAAGGCGGCCGAGGTCCTTCTGCTTTTCCGTGGAGGGCTGGGTGAGCGAATTGCCATCGGACTGGGTATCGATGGCAACGTAGCGCAGGAAGCGGTCGAGAACGGTGTCGGTCATGTCAGGTCCGGCGTGGAGAGCTGGCCCCAGGGTCTAGCAGCGCCCGGGAGGAAATCAAACCCGCAGCCATCAGTCATCCCGGTCCGGCTGCGGCAATCGGGCGAACCACTCGGCATAGGGCGTATTGCGCGCCATGTGCCGATTGTAGTCGGGCGCGCCGTCATGCCACCAGACCGGGCCCCGTTCGCCCAGGGCTCGCTTGGCCGCATCCACCTCGGCGCGGGCGGCGGCCTTTTCGTCGCTGTCGTCGGAGCGGACGCCGCGGCGCGCGGCCATCAGCCGGTCCACCTGCGTCTGGCGCTCTGCGGATGACAGGCCGGGATTGCTGGCGCGCCAGAGCCGGCCACGCACGACAATGTAACGACCATCGGGCGTTTTGGGCGGCTGGGTCATGATTTTCCTTCCGGGTGGGAATGACGGCGCCGAGGGGCGGGTTCCCGGAGCGGGGACGGAGACAAGATTCCACTTGCTTCGAACCGTACCGTACGGTACGCCAGCGAACGAATTGCCGCCGGACCGTTCGGCGCGACACGCAAGGGAGAGGTTCCCGTGGCCCTGGCCATCAAGGTCAACGAAGAGACGTTCACCCCGCGCCAGCAGGCTGTGCTGACCGCGGCGCTGGACCTGCTCGTCGAGAATGGCGACGGGCTCACCATGACGGCGGTGGCGCGGCGCGCCTCATGCTCGAAGGAAACGCTCTACAAGTGGTTTGGCGACCGCGAAGGCCTGTTGACAGCGACGGTGCAATGGCAGGCCGCCAAGGTGCGCATGCCCTATGTCGATCGCAGCCATCTCAGCACCAAGGCGCTGCGTGCCAGCCTCGAGCAATTCGCCCGCGACCTGCTGACCACCATTATCGGGGAAGTGTCGATCACCCTCAACCGCACCGCGATCACCCATGCGGCG
>NZ_JBMDXE010000371.1:0-7428 GCF_048594845.1 Rhodopseudomonas sp.
TCTTGATGCGGCCGCCGCCGGGCGTCACGCTGTTGCAGAACTTCTGGTAGTCGGGCTTGCAGGCTTCGCGGGCGGCAGCGCGATCCTGGCCGCTGGCGAGCGACAGCGACACCGCGAGCGCGGCGATCACCAATGCGGCGACGAGGCAAGCGCGCACCAGCGCGTCGCTGGCATAGAACAGAGCGGGCCGGGCGCGGCCGGAGGTCGATATCAGTCGGGGCATGAGGGCTCCTTCGATTCGGGTTGAAGTGGTGGTTCGGGCTGCAGGTCCGGCAGGCGGATGTAGGTGATACGCTGCAGCCGCCGCGATCCCTCGCGCCGCGCCGGCTCAGCGAAACATTCCGCCGACGAGTTGCCGGCGTCCTTTCGTCGAGATCTGTTCCAGCGTCTGCACGAAGGTGTCGATTACTTGGTCGCCGATCTTGATGCGCTTCTCGCGCGCATCCTTGATCGCCGCTTCCAGCGCCGGCTTGTCGAGTTCGGCCTGACCGGTCAGCCGCAGCGTCTTCATCAGCGCCGCCACATAGGCCTCCTGCAGCGGCTGCAACTCGGGCTGCCGCGCCTGGAAATTGCGACGCAGGATCTCGGCATCGTCGGCCGGCAGCCGTGTGGCGACGCGCTCGATCAGCCGGACCGGCGTGCCGGCATTCTTGAGGGCCCATTCGGGCTGCAGCCATTGCGCCCCCACATAGGCGCCGAGCGCGACGTTGAGACAAAGCGACGCCAGCAGCAGCAGGCGGCCGCCGGTAAGCGAGCCGAACCGGGACGTCATTGGTTTCCCCACAGGCTGATGACGGAGACGTCGAGCACGGCCGCGACGGTGGCGACCGCTTGCTCGTCCTGGTGATAGGGCAGCGCGCTGGCGAGCCAGAAGCCGAGCAGCGCCGAACAGGCCAAACTCCCGACCGGCAGCAGCGACACCGGCCGCAGCCAGCGCCGATACCAAGGCGGCCGCGCCTCGCTCGCCGCGATCGCCTGCAACACCGACAGCGCAGCGCGGCCGGCGCGCGCGGGCGGCACCTCGGGTGGCGCGGCGAGCAGCGCATCGAACGCCTGATACTCGCGCAGGATCGCGGCGCCGGCCTCGGTCCGCGCCATCCCAAGCGCCGCCGTCCGCTCCGCCGCGGGCCAGCGCGCGACATCGCCGCCCCATGTCTCCGCCAGTTCCCTGAATCGATCGGGTGTCATGGCAACCTCCTGGTCTCGATGGTCTCGACTTCTTTCCTGAGCGTGATGCGGGCCCGCGCCAGCAGCGACTCGAACGCCTTGGGGCTGAGCCCCATCGCGCGCGCCGCCTCGTCGCCGGAAAGCCCTTCCATATGAAACAGCGCGATCGCGCCGCGCTGCCGGTCCGACAGCCGCGCCATCGCGGCATCGAGCGCGCGGCGCTGCTGATCGGCGATCAGCCGCTCGACCGGGGCCGGCTCGTCCGAGGCGATCTCGGCGGCCGCCTCGATCGGCGCATGGACCGGCCTGCGCGACCGGTCGAACGACAGGTTGAGCACGATCCGGTACAGCCAGGTGGTGAAGCGCGCGACCGCCGGATCGAACGACGCCGCCTTGTTCCAGACCCGCAGGAACGCCTCCTGGCCGATGTCGTCGGCCTCGGCCGCATTGCGGACGATGCGCTGGGCGACACGGATGGCGCGCGGCATATGCCGCGTCATCAGCACGCGAAACGCCGGCTGCCGCCGCGCCGCGACGGCGGCCATCAGCGCTTCGTCGCTGTCGTCCTCCATCGCCTCGATCCCCTGCCCGGACGCCGCCGCGGTCAGCATGGTGGCGGCTCAACTCACGATGCGACCGGTTAGCACGGCCGCCAGGCGCCCGCGATCCAGCACCGCCGCGGCGCCGGCACCACCGGTCCGGCCACAACCACCGGCGGCGCCACATAGACCGGCGCGGGCGCGACGACATAGGGATAAGGCCGATAGTACGGACGGTAATAGCCGCAGCCCGGATAGACCCCGACCCCGCGCCAGCCGCCGCGGACGCAGGCGACGGTCTCGACCGGCGAAGCCACTGCGACGGCCGTCCGCACCGCGGCCGCGGGCGCCATCAGCGGCGCGGCCTGAGCCGAGATCGGTACGGCGGCAGCAAACAAAGCGGCGATCAGCATCTGGCGCATCATCGGGTCCTTTCCTCGCTGGTGAAGCTTCGGGCCGGCGAGCCGGCCGATGTGAGGAATACGGACCTGCGGGAGATTTCCCTCGCGAGCGCGCAAATTGATTTCGGCGGCCTCTGCGGGGCTCAGCCTTTCGACCAAAGTTTGTGGGCGGAGATGTGCACTGAGGTACTTAGCTGCCGCAAATCGACTTCGTAGTTCTACCAGTGACAATCCGCCACCCGAAAATTTACCAATAGATATCGATCTTCGCGGATAGTTCCTTTCATGAAACCGTCGCTCGATTGATGCACGGCGCCGTCCGCGGCTCCGGCTCAGTCGCCAGCGACGCAAGACCCCAGTGTGGTGTGCTGCTTCTAACGACGCCTTGCAGGCGGCGAACGGAGATGTGCGCGTTGCGCGACGGCAGGAGCCGGTCCGCGGAAGTGCTTCGGCACGCTGCGTGTCCGCCGCGAGGGGCCAGCACGCGCGGATCGCCAGGCCCGGCCTGATCCGACACACATCAGTCAAGCAGCGGGAACACGCAGAATGCCGTCCAAACTACGCATGACCATCGGCCGCCGGATCTATCTGCTGATCGGCCTCGGATTTCTCGGACTGTTAGCGACCAGCCTGCTGGCGTCGGAGGAAATCGCCTCGGGGCTGAAGCAGCAGAAGCAGATCGAACTCAGCCATCTCGCCGATCTCGCCATCGCGATCATCAAGGACGAGCACGACGCCGCGCAGCGCGGCGAGATCAGCACCGACGAGGCGCAGAAGCGCGCCCAGGCGCGGATCGCCAAGCTGCGCTACGGCGGTAACGAGTACTTCTTCATTACCGACATGCAGAGCCGGATGCTGATGCATCCGATCGCCAAGCAACTGATCGGTCAGGATCAATCGAATACCAAGGATCCGACCGGCAAATTCCTGTTCCGCGAGATCGTCGAGACGGTGCGTCGCGACGGCAGCGGCTTTGTCGAGTACGTCTGGCCGAAGCCCGGCTCCGACCAGCAATTCCCCAAGCTGAGCCGCGTCGCCGGCTTCGCACCCTGGGGCTGGATCGTCGGCACCGGCGTGTATATCGACGACCTGCAGTCCCAGACCTGGAGCGCGACCCAGCGGCTGCTGATCGCCGCCGCGATCGTGCTGCTGATCATCACCGTGGTGTCGGTGATGGTGGCCCGCGGCATCACCCGGCCGATCCACGCCATCACGCAGGCGATGAAGCAGCTCGCGTCCGGCCGGCTCGACGCCGAGGTGCCCGGCGTCGGGCGCGCCGACGAGATCGGCGAGATGGCCGGCGCCGTCGAGGTGTTCAAGATCAACGCGATCGAGCGCCAGCGGCTGCAGTCCGAACAGGAGGCGGTGGAAGCCCGCGCCGCCGCCCAGCGCAAGGCTGATACGCAGCGCCTCGCCAACGACTTCGAGCGCGCGATCGGCGAGATCGTCGAGACAGTGTCGTCCGCCTCGCACGAACTCGAGGCCTCGGCCACCATGCTGACCACCACCGCCGAGCGGTCGCAGACGCTGGCGACGACCGTCGCCTCGGCGTCGGAGGAAGCCTCCACCAACGTGCAGTCGGTGGCGTCGGCGACCGAGGAGATGAGTTCGTCGGTCAACGAGATCAGCCGGCAAGTGCAGGAATCGGCGCGGATCGCCCACGAGGCGGTGGAACAGGCCCGCGCCACCAACGGCCGGGTCGAAGAACTCGCCAAGGCGGCGGCGCGGATCGGCGACGTGGTCGAACTGATCAGCACGATCGCGGGCCAGACCAATCTGCTGGCGCTCAACGCCACGATCGAGGCGGCGCGCGCCGGCGAGGCCGGCCGCGGCTTTGCCGTGGTGGCCAGCGAAGTCAAGGCGCTGGCCGAGCAGACCGCCAAGGCGACCGGCGAGATCACCCAGCAGATCAACGGCATCCAGACGGCGACCGATCAGTCGGTGGCGGCCATCAAGGAGATCGGCGGCACCATCGGCCGGATGTCGGAGATCTCCTCGACCATCGCCTCGGCGGTCGAGGAGCAGGGTGCGGCCACGCAGGAGATTTCCCGCAACGTCTCGCAGGCGGCGCAAGGCACCCAGCAGGTCTCGGCGAATATCACCGAGGTGCAGCGCGGCGCCACCGAGACCGGCTCGGCGTCGAGCCAGGTACTGTCGGCGGCAAAATCGCTGTCGCAGAATAGTTCGCGGCTCAAGGTCGAAGTGTCGAAATTCCTCGACAACGTCCGCGCCGCGTAGTCCCGCCCCAGCCCGTCCGGAACCCTCGGGTACCGGGCGGGCCGATTGGTAAAGGCCGTATTAACCAAGATCGTTTACGTCTTGGTGAGGATACAGCGCCCGGCATCCGGCCGCGGCGCCTTCGACGACCGCCCGGCCACGGCCGGACGAGAGGCTGAGCGATGTCGAATTCCGGGAGTGCGCCGCGAATCGCCGAACGCCGGTCCCAGGCAGGGCCAGGGCTTCCCCTCGCCTCGCCGCTGCGCGAGCTGTTCGCGCCGCTCGATCAATTGCTGATCTGCGGCGGCGACGCGCGGCTGATCCGCGATCCCGCAACCAGCCGCAATGCCTATGGCTGCAGCCCGTCGCCGACGCCCCACATCCCGAGCTTCTCGTCCTGCACGGCAACCACGATCTCGCAGCGCGGCTACGAGGCGGCGGACTCCGCGCGCCTGGCGCTGATGGCGTCCGCGCTGCTGCACGGCCTGGTCGATTGCTTCGACGCGCGGGTCGAGGCCATGCGCGATGAACTCCGCTCGCTGCTCGGCCTCGGCGATTCCGGCGCCGAGGTGGTGTTCGCCGCCTCCGGCACCGACGCGCAATTGCAGGCATTGGCGCTGACCCGTGCGCTGCTCGGCGACGAGCTGGTGACGGTCGTGGTCGGCGCCGACCAGAGCGGCTCCGGCACCGTGCACACCGCGCGCGGCTTCCATTTCGGCGATCGCAGCACCAATGACTGCAGCGTCGCGAGAGGCGCGCCAATCGAAGGGCTCGGCCCGGTGCGTAGCATCGCGCTGCGGCTGCGCGGCGCCGACGGCCGGCTCCGCACGCCCGCCTCGATCGATACCGAGGTGCTGGAGACGGTCGAGACGCTGGTGGCGCGCGGCGCCCGGGTGCTGCTGGAAGTGATGGACTGCTCCAAGCTCGGCCTGCAGGCGCCGAGCGATGCCTGCGCAGACGAGATCGCGGCGCGCTGGCCGGGGCGTGTCCAGATCGTGGTCGATGCCTGCCAGATGCGGCTGGGCCGCCGACGCATCGCGCGCTGCCTCGCGCGCGGCGATCTGGTGCTGATCACCGGCTCGAAATTCTACGCCGGCCCGCCGTTCAGCGGTGCGCTGCTGGTGCCGCCGCGATTTGCCGCTGCGATCGAAACCGCCTGCCCGCTGGCGCCGGGGCTCGGCGACTACGCGACGCGGAGCGACTGGCCGATACGCTGGACGAGCCTGCGCGAGACTTTCGCGGCCGCGCCGAACTTTGGCCAGTGGCTGCGCTGGGAAGCGGCGCTGGAAGACATCCGCGCTTACCAGGCCGTGCCGGAGACATTCCGGCGCGCCGCGCTGCGGCTGCTCGGCGACGGCATTTCCCGCCTGATCAAGGCCTCGCCGGCGTTGCGCCTGCTGCCGCCGCAGCCGCGCCCGGCCGAGGCCGACGAGTTCGCCGCACCGACGATCTTCGCCTTCACTTGCGAACCACACGGCGCGCCGCTGTCGCTGGCGCAATGCCGCGCGATTTCCGCGACGCTGCAGAACGACGCCGACGCGCCCTGTCTGATCGGCCAGCCGGTCGGCTGGGGCGGCCGTGCCGACGATCAGGTCGCAGCGCTGCGGATCTGCATCAGCGCCCGCCATGTGGTCGATGCCTGGACGGCGCATCCGGGCCACGCGCATGAGGCAATCGACAACATCCTCGACGACGCCGCGGCCGTGATCGGCCGCATGACTTCGCTGCTGACGCAGCCCGACTTCACCGCACCAGCCAAGGACCTCCATGCCCTCTGATCCGCAGCCGCCCGCCCCGCTGGAGATCGCCGACCGGATCGGCTTCGCGCGCCTGACCAAGCGGGCGTTCGACGGCGAGAACCTGTTTCCGTTGTGGCAGGAGATGATGGACAAGGTCGACGCCGGCACCGCCACCGCCGGCGAACAGCTCGACCTCGCGCTGCTCACGCAACTATTCGGCCACAAGCAGGCCGGGCTGTCGGTGCAGACCGAGACTCTGGCGCAGCATCAGCTGTTCCGTTCGCCCTGCGCCAGCGCGGCGCCGCCGATGCGGGTGCTGGCGCTCGCCGCCGATATCGACATGGGCGGCAACACGCCGATCGAATTCCTGCTGGAGACCTCCGGCATCGAACTGCTGACGCTGTACGTCGTCGACGGCGTGCCGTTGCCCGATCCGCTGCCGCCGCACGACATCGCGATCGTGATCGCGTCGGACTCCGACGAATGCCGTAGCGCGCTGGCAGCGATCGATGCGCGCGCCGAGAGCTGGCCGGCGCCACTGCTCAATCCGCCGAAGCTGATCCGCCATCTCGACCGCGACAAGCTGTATCGGCTGATCGGCGATGTCGACGGCCTCGACATTCCGGCCACCATCCCGGTGTCGCGCGACGCGCTCGCCGCGGTGGCTGAAGGCAGCGCGACGCTGCAGGACGCCACCGACGGCGTCGCCTTTCCGGTGATCGTGCGGCCGCGCGGATCGCATGCCGGCTTCGGCCTGGCGCGGATCGATAGCTGCGCGGCGCTCGCCGCGTATCTCGCCGAGCGTGACGAGCCCGAATATTTCGTCGCGCGATATGTCGACTACGCCAGCGACGACGGACTGTTTCGCAAGTACCGCATCGTCGTGGTCGACGGCAAACCCTATGCCTGCCACATGGCGATCGCCGACCGCTGGGACATCTGGTACCTCAACGCCGGGATGGCGCAGAGCGCCAGCAAACGGCTGGAGGAAGCGGCGTTCTTCCACACCTTCGATTTCGGCTTCGCGCGCCGGCACCGCACCGCGCTGACCGGCATGATCGAACGGATCGGCCTCGATTACTTCACCATCGACTGCGCCCAGACGCCGCGCGGCGACCTCTTGGTGTTCGAGATCGACAACACCGCAGTGGTGCACAATATGGACAGCCCCGACGTCTATCCCTACAAGCCGCCGCAGATGACCAAGATCTTCGACGCCTTCGTGGCGATGCTGGAGCGCCGTGGCGCGGCGCGCCGGCAGAGCGTGGCGTAGGCGCGAAGCCTGTCCAACGCGTCTTCAGCGAGTATTGATGTGAGTGCCGAACAAGGCGGGCCGGCCGACGCCGTCCCGAAATCCCCGACCAG
>NZ_JBMDXE010000372.1:0-35494 GCF_048594845.1 Rhodopseudomonas sp.
GCCGCCGATGAGGTCGCGCATCTTCATCTCAGGCCTCTGCGGATTTTCTCTTGGCCGGCGCGGCCGCGGTGGCCGGGCAATACAGCCGGTACAAAGTGATCAGGAGTTCGCGGGCAGGCTCGCTCGCGATCGAGTAGTAAATCGTCTGGCCGTCGCGCCGCGCGGCGACGAGGCCGTCCTTGCGCAGCAGCGCGTGGTGCTGCGAGACGGTCGAGTCGCGCAGCCCGAGCAGTTCGGCGAGCTCGCCGACCGAGCGCTCGCCGTCGATCAATTGACAGACCAGCAGCAGCCGGTGCCGGTTCGACAGCGCCTTGAGCAATTCGCTGGCCTGATCGGCGGCGGCTTCCATGAGACGGGCCTTTATCTTCATAGTTGCGTATATAAGATTATACGAATATATTGTCAACAGACGGGCGCCCACGGATGCTGTGGCCGTGCCCTTCACGAAATTAGTTCTGCAACGACGTTTTAAAGGAGCAACACGATGAATCTGGATCGCGCCGTTCTCGCTTTCGCCGGCTGCGTGGTGCTGACGAGCCTGGTGCTCGGCTGGCTGGTCAGCCCTTACTGGCTGCTGCTGACCGCCTTCGCCGGCGTCAACATGATCCAGGCCTCATTCACCGGCTTCTGCCCGGCCGCGATGGTGTTCAAGAAACTCGGGATCGGCAGCGGCACGGCGTTTTCATAACGCAAGCCGTTTGTCATGGCCGGGCTTCACCCGGCAATCCGCCTTCATCGAAAAGGTTGCTCTTGCCAGGCCTTTTATAGCAGCGCGCGATGGATGCGCGGGCCTTCGCCGCGCCGAAGGGGCTTCGGCCCCGCAGGCGGGTCAAGCCCGCGCATGACGGCCACCAACCTCAGTGCGAGCAATGTCGCGAAGGACCTAGTGACCGCAATTGCAACCGCAGTCGCCCTCCGCTTCCTCGTGATCGTCCGGAGCCGGCGGCGGCAGAGTGCCGGCGATATAGGCCTGCACCGCGGCGACCGGATCGGTCTCGGCGGTGGTGACGGCGCGGACGCCGCGGGCCGCCATGCGGGCGATGAAGCCTGCGCCTGCGCTGCCGGCGATCACCGCCTCGACGCGGTCGAGCGGATGCGGCTGCCGTTCGTCGAACTCATGGATCGATTGTTCTTTCGGCAAGTCGAGCCGTTGGACTTCGCGCGGCGCGCGGCCGTGGGCGGCATCGAACAACATGAAGCGACGGCTTTTGCCGGCGTGGCCGGTGACGGTGCGGAAATTCTGGCTGGCGACTGCGATGAGCATGATGGGGCCTTCTTGAAAACGTACCGCTAATAGATGTCCGGTGAGTCCCGGGCCCTCATGGTGAGGAGCATCGCGCAGCGATGCGTCTCGAACCATGAGGCGGCACGGACTTGCGCCATCCTTCGAGACGCCCCGGCTGCGCCCTGCGGGCTTCGCCGGGGCTCCTCAGGATGAGGGCGGTGTGTGGGGCAGAGGCCGCTTAGCCGGCCTCAGGTCTCGCCGATGATGATCTGCGTATCGGTGGCGAATTTGTACGGGACCAGCGGCAGGTTGGCCGGCGCCGGGCCGAGGCGGATGCGGCCGGATGAATCGTATTGCGAGCCGTGGCACTGGCAGAACCAGCCGTCGTAATTGCCTTGGTGCTCGGTCGGCACGCAGCCCAGATGGGTGCAGATCGCCGACACAACCAGCCACTGCTCCTTGCCGGGCTTGACCCGCGCCGAGTCCGGCTGCGGATCGCGCATGCTTTTCCAGTCGGCGGTCTGGGCGGACTGGATTTCCTTCGGCGTACGATGGCTGATGAAGATCGGCTGGCCGCGCCAGAACACTTTCACCACCTGGCCCTCGGCGATCGGCGCCAGATCGACCTCGAGCGGGAAGCCGGCCGCGACCGTGGAGGCATCGGGGTTGAGTTGCGCCACGAACGGCCAGACCAGCGAGGCGGCGCCGACCGCCGCGATGGCGCCGGTGGCGAGAAACAACACGTCGCGTCGGTTGGGTGGTTCGGAAGTAATTGCGGTCATGATGGTCTCCTTGGCGGGATCGCCCGCCGTCGTTACTAAACCTTGCGCAGTTCGCCGGCGGCGCGGGCCAGCACCGCGACCAGTTCGGCTTCGTTGTCGGGATCCCGGGCAATCTGCCGGGCCACGACGGCCCGCAGATTGTCGAGCGCCGCGCGCAGCAGCGGCGACAGATCACCGGCATCGCCGCCCTCGCCGTTCTGCTGCTGCATCGTCTCGCGGAACGCGGCGAGCCGCTCGAACACCGCATCGGCCAGCGCGCGGCTGGCGGCGAGCTGATCACGGCCGTCGTCGGTGATGACGTAGAGTTTCTTGGCGCCTTCCGGCTGGGCGATCACCTGCCCGGTTTCCTCGAGGAAAGTCAGCGTCGGATAGACCACGCCAGGACTCGGCGCGTACCAGCCGGCAGTCCTCTCCTCGATCACCTTGATGATGTCGTAGCCATGGCGCGGCTGCTCGGCGATCAGCGCCAGCGCGATCAGCTTGAGGTCACCCTGCGCCAGCATGCGGCCGGCTCGAGAGACCTCTCCGCCCATGCCACGCCCGCCGCCGCGGCGCGCCCAGCGGCAGCCGGGCATCCCGAAACCGCACCGTCGTCCGCCGTTGTCGAGGCCGTCCATCGGGCTCTCCTGAGTAAGATATATCTTCCCTATGTCCGGCAATTTGCGGCTGTAAAGATATATCTTAGTGATCGGACGCCTTCGGCCAAAAATGGTGCGATCGTAGTGTAAGTAACTGTTTTGGATTACCTTTCAGCCGCTCTCGTTTGATCGAGATCAATACCCGGAACAGGCCCCGACCTAACGTCCCGAGGCTTTCCAAATGCCCGGCCGCAGCTTCGCGCGCCGCCGCGGCGACCGACACTCAGGAGACGGACATGTTCAAAGTCGCGGTGGTGCTGTGGATCATCGGCGGCGCAACGCTGACCGGGATGATGCTGATCGCCATTCTGGCGGTGCCCAGCCTTACCGAGCACGCCATGCAGTGGATCCCGCGCGCCGTGGCGGCGGGCTTCGTGCTGGCAATGCCGATCTCCTATCTGGTGGCGCGTCAGATCGCACCGACGGCGCGCTGATCGCTCCGGGCCGGGTGATTACTTCGCGCCGATCAGGCCAAGGACACCCTGTCCCATCAGCGCCGTCGAGACCACGAACAGCAGCGCGTAGGCGATCTTGTAGAACAGCCCGGTCGGCATCCGCCGCACCAGCCAGATGCCGAGCATGTTGGCGGCCGCCGCCAGCGGCAGCAGCGCGATCGAGGTGGCGAGGTTGGCCGGATTGAACTGGCCGAGCAGGATGTAGGGGCCGATCTTCAGCACGTTGAGGATCGCGAAGAAGATCGTGGTGGTGCCGACCAGCACCAGCTTGGGGAATTGCAGCGGCAGCATATAGACCTGATAGGGCGGGCCGCCGCCCTGCGTCATGAACGACGTGAAGCCGGACACGCCGCCCCAGAATACGCCCGCACCGACCGAGCCTTTCGCCGGCGCGAGCTGCGGCCGCAGCCAGACGTTGAGTACGAAGGCGACGCCGACGCCGCCGACGATCAACCGCACCACATCGTCCGACACGATCGCGGCCGTCCACCACGCCACGCCCATGCCGATCAGCGCCCCCGGCAGCATGATCTTCAGGCTGCGCGCGTCCCAATGATGCCGATAGACATAAAGAGAGATCATGTCCTGGCTGATCAGCACCGGCAGCAGCAGCGCCGCAGCCTCGAGCGGCGGCAGGAACAGCGCCAGCAGCGGCGTCGCCGCGATGCCGATCCCCGAGAAGCCGCCTTTCGCGAGTCCAAGCAGGATCACCGCCGGAACCGCCGCGACATAGAACCAGGGATCGGTGATGATCGACGACAAGGAAACTCGCGAGGGAACGCCGCCGGAGGGCAGCACTGGAGAGGAAAGCGCGACTGCGCTCCCGATCCATGCGGCACCCGGCTGCCCGTCGCAAGTGAAACCGAACGGCGTGACGGAAGGTGGCGCTGCACGGCGGACGTGGCTGAGGTCGACGTCCCGCCAAGCTCCGCGTCATTGCGAGCCACCGGGTCGGCGCGGAGCGCCGCCCGATGACAGGCTCCGCGAAGCAATCCAGTGGCTGTGCACGGCGGTGGATTGCTTCGTCGCTGCGCTCCTCGCAATGACGGTCAGGCTTAGAACGACACCTTGACCCGGCCCGTCACCAGATGGGTCACTGCATCGCTGCTGCCGACGATCGCGTCGTAGCCGAGCGACACCAGCGTCGCCTGGCCGAGCCGGCCGGTGACGCCGGTCCCGAACACGCCGCGGTCGCGGATGCCCTGGCCGGTGAAGGTGGTGAACACGCCCGGCAGCGTCGGCTCGACGAAATTGGCGTCGATGCCGCGGACGCCGTCCTTGAATTCGTGCAGCCAGGCGAGCCGCAGTTCGGGCGTCAGTACGCCGTTGCTGGTCTGCAGGTCGCGGGCGATGCGCGTGCCGACGCTGGAGCGCAGCGACTCGGTGCGGTCGGCCCCGACGTTCAGCGCGGTGATGCCGCCGGTTTCAGTGAAGGCGTCGGTGGCGACGCGGGTGTATTGAAGGCTGACCTCCGGGGTGACCAGGAAGCCGCCGACCGTCCGCAGGTCGGTGCCGATCGCGCCGCGCACCGTGTAATGGTTGCCGTCGAAGCGCGAGCTGTTGGCGGTGCCGAGCGCGACGCGCTTGTTGTCGTAGCCGTCCCAGCCGTAGAAGCCGACGACGTTGGCGTACCACCATGGCGCGCGGTAGCTGCCATAGCCGCCGACGCTGCGGCTGGTGATCTTGGTGGTGCTGCCGAGCGCATCGAGGTCGCCGCTGGTCAGCGCGTAGCCGCCGAACGCACCGAGCACCCAGTTGTCGGACACGCGCCAATCGGCGCCGGCAACTACGTTGGCAGTGGTCGAGCGGAACGCGCTGACGTCCGGCCGCGCACCCTCGCGCGAATTGCTGAGGCTGGAGCCGACGAACACGCCGAAGCTCGGATCGACAGCGGCGCGCAGCGGCGGCGCCTTGGTGGGCGCATAGGCCAGCGCATCCGCAGTAGCGCCCCAGCCCGAGGCTGCCAGCGCGTCGCGCGTATTCCAGGCGCCGAGCGAAGCCAGCGTGCGCTCCATCGTCGAGCCGGGCGCGCCGAACATGCCGGCATCGGCCATCGCTAGCGCGGCCCCGGCGCCGCCAAGATCGCTGCCGACACCGAACCGGCTCTGCATCATCCGCTGGTCGATCAGCGTGCCGGTCTGCGACGCGGTGTTCAGCGTCATCCGGCCGAGCGCCTGATACGAGGCCGGCGACAACTGCGCCAGCGCCGCGCCGACATCGGCCGCGCCTGCCACGCTGTCGATCAGCGTCAGCGCATCGGCACTCGCCGCAACGCTGTTGGAGAGGTTGTCGAACAGCCACGCCGGGCCGGCACTGCCGGGCTTGGATGCGCTGGCGAACGCCGAGAACGACGGCGCGAACGCGTTCACCACTTCGAACGAGGTGTACAGCGTGCCGCCGATATTGACGGTCTGGCCGGCCGCGAGTTGCGCCCGCTTGGCGTCGGACAGGCCGACCTTGTAGTAGTTCAGCGTGTCGGTGCCGGCGCCGCCGTTCACCAGGCCGACGATGCGCGAGGTCGGCATGATATTGACGGTGTCGTTGCCGCCTTCCATGTTCACGGCGCGGCCGTTGTTGCCGATGATCGTGCCGTAGTTGGTGAGGACGTCGTTGCCCTCGCCCATCTGGATCGCCGAGCCGTCACCGCGGATGAAGCGTGCCGAGCCGGTGCCGGTGTAGCTGACGCCGTCCAGCGTGCCGACCGAGCGGGTGTCCGGCGTGCCGTTCTGCAGCAGCACCACGGCGTTCGGATCCGGGATCGCGCCGTTGCCGATGATCGTGCCGTAATTGACGATGGTGTCGTTGTCGGCCGTGGTGCCGGTCTTGTTTTCGAGACGGATCGCGAAGCCGTTCTGGCCGACGATGGTGCCGCCAGCGTAGTTGGTGATGGTAGTCGCCGCGACGCCGCTGCGGGTGCCATCGGTGTTGGAGTCGTTGTTGACGACGATGCCGTAGGACGCGCCCGAGATGGTGCCGTAGTTGGTGATGGTGCCGCCGCCGATCGACAGGCCTTCGCTGTTGTTCAGTCGCCCGCCGGAATCGTAGCCGCCGGCGCCGGTGCCTTCGATGATCCCGTAATTGGTGATAGTGGCGGCGAAATCCACGTCGACGCCGTCGCCATCGCCGGTGCCGCTGCCGTTGTAGGCGCCGGTGATGCGGCCATAGTTGATGACCGTGCCGGTGCCGTCGGACCCGACGCCCGAGCCGTTGCGGCCGATGATGGTGGCGCCGGATTCGTTGGTGACGGTGACATTGGCGTCGGTGGTGATGCCGTGGCGGAAGCCCGAGATGGTGCCGCCGGATTTGTTGATCACCGTCCCGGAATGACTCTGGAAGTCGATGCCGTCATTGCTGCTGCCGACCGCGCCGTCCGAATAGATCAGGCCGTAATTGGTGACGGTGGCACCCTCGCCGGGCCGCACCGCGTCGGCCGCGGTCGAGCGGATCACGCCGGTGGTGCGGTTGATGATCTGCACCGTGCCGGAGGAGATGTCGTTGAAGTCGATCGCCTGACCGGTACCGGTCGACCAGATCGTGCCGGCATTGTCGACCGTGAAGCTGCCGGTGGTCGCCAGCGTGGTGGCGGTGACGCGGATGGCGTCGTCCTGCGACTGGATCACGCCGCCGGCATTGTTGATCACCGTGAACGCGGTGACGGTACCGAGATTGCTGATGTTGAGATTGATTGCGCGGTTCGCGGTCGTGGTCGCGTCGATCAGGCCGCTGTTGACGATGGTGGTGCTGCCGGAGCCGGGCCGGATCGCGTCGTTGCCGAGCGCGCGGATGATGCCGCCGGCGGCGTTGTTGATCTGAACCGTGCCGGTCGACGAGGTGTTGCTGGCGAAGTCGAACACCTGCCCGGTCGACGAGACGATGGTGCCGGAATTGTTGACCACCACCGTGCCGTTGCCGATCGAGGTGTTGAGGCGGAACGCGTCGTCGACCGTCGAGATCAGCGCGCCGGCGAAATTGTTCAGCGTCAGGCTGCGCGGCGGATTGGCGCCCGAGGTGTCGATGCCGCGGTTACCGGACGAAATCGTCCCGGAGTTATTGATGACGACGCCGGCGGCCGGCCCGGTGAAGGTGATCGCGGTGCCGGTGACGTTGAGGGTGCCGCCGGACTGGACCGTGCCGGTATCGGTGCCGGTCACGGTCTTGGCGGTGGTATCGGTGCTGCCGGAGGACACGTTGAACGAGGCGGCACCGGCCGGGCTCGTCAGAATTGCACCCAGGCTCAGAAACACGAGCCAACTCACGCTGTTATGCCACCGCCGCATCACACCACCCGCCGCCAAAGTTAAGTTTGTCTTAAATGTGGCAGTTGACGGTTGCGTGACAGCGCGTCCCGAATTGCACTCTTCGGCTATCGGCGTGCGCCTTAGACGGAGCACCTGAGGCCTCAGGGTCACGCTCACCGTCTGCAGCCCGTCGTGGCAATTGGTCCGGACGCGGGCGATCAAGCGATCCGCGGGGAGAGCAAGGTTTCGGCTGGGAACACGGCGGCATCCTCGCACGACGCGGCACCACCTCAGCCCGACGATGCGACGAGTTGCGGCTGGCGGGGCGGTTCGACAATGTTTTGTTGAGATTGCCGCTGTCGGTGCGGCCTCGACATTGAATTATCCCATGTTTCTGCCATGTTCGCGCCCAAAGCAGGGACATGCACCGCGCTCCGCGGTGGGGGATCAACGGGCCCGTAAAGGAATCTCATGGCGAAGCCAGCAGTCATCGTCGTCGGCGCAGACAAGGGCGGCGTGGGCAAAACCACGGTGTCGCGCACCCTGCTCGACTATTTCAGCGCCAACAACGTCCCGACCCGCGCCTTCGACACCGAGTCGCCGCGCGGCACGCTGAAGCGCTTCCATCCGGCCATCACCGAGATCGTCGACATGACGTCGACGGCCGACCAGATGAAAATCTTCGACACGCTGAACAGCGCCGCGCCGTCGGTCACCGTGATCGACGTCCGCGCCGGCCTGCTGTCGCCGGCGCTCGCCTCGCTCCGCGACATCGGCTTCCTCGACGCCGCGCGCTCCGGCCAGATCACCTTCGCGGTGTTCCACATCCTCGGCCCGTCGATCGCCTCGCTGGACGAAATCGCCGAGACCGCCAACTTCATGATCGGTGCGAAGTACTTCCTGACGAAGAACTTCATCAACAACACCAGCTTCTTCGAGTGGGACCAGGCGACCTACAATTCGTACTTCCACCGCATCAAGGACGCCACCGAGCTGACCATCCCGAAGCTCAACGAAATGGCGTATGAGCAGGTCGAAGTGTCGTCGGTGCCGTTCCTGAAATTCGTCGCCAACAAGGGCGTCAACGACGAGCCGGCCAACTACTCCTTCGTGCTGCGCGGCTATGTGCGGCACTGGCTGGCCAATGTCTGGAGCGAATTCGACCGCATCCGCCTGACCGACATCGTCGGCAAGGACAAGGGCGGCCGCACGACCGACGTGGCGGAAGCCGGCGGCGAGAAATAATTCGCTTCACTGCGGATTTTGGCTATATCGGGCCAGACATCTTCCGGGCGGTCGAGATGCGGCCGGCCGGAAAGCTCGATCGAAGCCAATGTCCCCCAGCGCCTCCCGCACTCCGGTCTACATCATCTGTTCGCCGCGCCCGTTCGTCGGCAAGACGCTGATCGCGCGGCTGCTCACCGAATTTCTGTATCTGGCGCGCGGGTCGGTGACGGCATTCGACGTCAACGTCAAGGAACCGTCGTTGCTCGACTATCTGCCGCGACTGACCGAGACCGCCGAGGTCGAGGACACCTTCGGCAAGATCCAGCTGATGGATCGGCTGATCGTGCATGACAGCGTCGCCAAGGTGATCGACCTCGGCTTTCATGCCTTCGACGAGTTCTTCGGCACCTTCGCGGAGATCGGCTTCATCAAGGAGGCGGCCCGGCGTCAGATCGCCCCGATGGTGCTGTTCCTCGCCGATACCGACCGCAACTCGGCACGATCCTTTGGTACACTGCAGGACATCGTTCCGCCGAGGCAGCTGATCGTCGTCGATAACGAGCAAGTGTTGTTCGGCGAGTTGCCACGCATCTACGCACAGGGGCGCCTGATGCGCATCCGCGCGCTGCCGCCGTTCCTCAAGACCTATATCGAGCGGCTCAGCTTTTCATTCACCGGCTATCTGCGCAGCGAGCCCGACACCTCCACCGAACTCAACCAGTGGATCCGCCGCAACTACACGGCGTTCCGCGATCTCGACCTGGAGATGACGCAGGGGCGGCCTTAGTCAGTTGGTGTCCCAGGCGCCACGCAGCGCGTAGCGCTGCTTCGCAGACCCGGGATCCCGGTTCGGCGATTTTGACGACGACAACAACCGGGGCCCCGGATCAGCAGCGCATCACGCCGCAACGGCGGCGCGCTGGGCAGCATCCGGGGCACGATGTGGAAATGATCAATCCCGCCGCACCGTCCTCACCGCCTCTTCAGGGAGAGGTGAAGAGTTCAGTGCCCGCCGAATTCCATCAGGGTCCGCACCGGGACGCCCATGCTGCGGATCTTGGCGGCGCCGCCGAGGTCGGGCAGGTCGACGATGAAGCAGGCGGCGACGACTTCGGCGCCGATGTGGCGCAGCAGCTTGATGGCCCCTTCGGCGGTGCCGCCGGTTGCGATCAGGTCGTCGACCAGGATCACCTTCTCGCCGGCCTTCAGCGCGTCGACGTGAATTTCGATGATGTCGGTGCCGTACTCCAGCGCGTATTCCATCGAGACGCAGGTGTGCGGCAGCTTGCCCTTCTTGCGGATCGGCACGAAGCCGCTCGACACCTGATGGGCGATCGCGCCGCCGATGATGAAGCCGCGCGCCTCGATGCCGGCGACCTTGTCGATCTTGGAGCCCGCCCAGGGCTGCACCAGTTCGTCGACGGCGCGGCGGAACGCGCGCGGATCGCCCAGCAGCGTGGTGATGTCGCGAAACATGATGCCGGGTTTGGGATAGTCCGGAATGGTCCGGACACTGGCCTTCAAATCGTGGGCAAGCTCGGGGGTCATCGGCGCGGGTCTCTGTTGCGGAGGGATCAATTCATCGGGGGACGGCCGAGGCAATCCGGCAATTCGGATAACCGTCGCCGGGGGAGATAGCAGCGCACCCCCGGCGGTACACGCGTTTGGATCAATTTCGCAAGCTCAGTTCAAGGGCTGGCCGAGCCGGAACGCATTTTCGACGATCCGCAGTCCCACCCCGCCGCCGAGTGACATCAGCGATTCCGGATGGAACTGGACGCCGCCAACCGGCAGCGTCTTGTGCTCGATCGCCATCGCCACCCCGTCCTCGGTGGACGCCGTGACCGTCAGTTCCTTCGGCATGTCGCTCATCTCGACATAGAGCGAGTGATAACGGCCGATGGTGATCTCATTCGGCAGCCCATGCATCAGCGTGCCGCCCCGGACCTGGATGCGCGACGGACGGCCGTGCGCCGGTTGCCGCAGCTGGCCGAGCGTGCCGCCGAAATACTCGCCCATCGCCTGCACGCCGAGGCAGACGCCGAAAATCGGCATCTGCTTGCCGAGCGCCGTGTCGATGGTCGACTTGATGCCGAAATCCTCCGGCCGCCCGGGACCGGGCGACAGGACCAGCAAATCGTAGGCATTGTCGGCCAGCATCTTCTGCGCATGGACGTAGCGCACCACGGTGACCTGGGCGCCGACCTGGCGGAAGTAGTCCGCCAGCATGTGGACGAAACTGTCGTCGTGATCGATCAGCAGCACCTTCTTGCCCGAGCCGGTGGCGTCGGGCGCCACCGCCGATAGCGGCTTCGGCGGATCGCCACGCAGCGCCTGGAACAGCGCCGCCGCCTTGACCTGGCATTCCTTGTCCTCGGCGACCGGATCGCTGTCGAACAGACAGGTGGCGCCGACGCGCACTTCGGCGAGCCCGTCCTTCATCCGGATGGTGCGGATGGTCAGGCCGGTGTTGATGGTGCCGTCGAAGCCGACCACGCCGAACGCGCCGGCGTACCAGCGCCGCGGCGTGCGCTCATTGTCCTCGACGAACTGCATCGCCCACAGTTTTGGCGCGCCGGTGACGGTGACGGCCCAGGCGTGGGTGAGAAACGCATCGAGCGCGTCGAAGCCCGGGCGCAGCATACCCTCGACGTGATCCACGGTGTGGAACAGCTTCGAATAGGTCTCGATCTGCCGCCGCGCCAGGACCTTGATGGTGCCCGGCACGCAGACCCGCGCCTTGTCGTTGCGGTCGACGTCGGTGCACATGTTGAGCTCGAACTCGTCCTTCTCGGAGTTCAAGAGCTTCTGGATCTGCTCGGCGTCGCTGATCGCATCGACACCGCGGGCAATGGTGCCGGAGATCGGGCAGGTCTCGATGCGGCGGCCGTCGGATCGGACGAACATCTCGGGCGAGGCCGACACCAGGAATTCGCCGTCGCCGAGATTGAGCAGACCGCCATAGGGCGACGGGTTGATCCGGCACAGCCGCTTGAACACTTCGGCCGGCGAGCGCTCGCACGGCTCGCCGAACAGCTGGCCTGGCACCGCCTCGAACAGGTCGCCCCGGGCGAACGCCTCGCGCGCCACCTCGACCACCTTGGCGTATTCGCCCGGCGCGTGGTCGGCGAAGCCCTGACGGCCGGTCTGGGTGTAGACGCTCTCGCCGGTCGCGGCCGGCAGGCCGGCGGTCAGCTTACCCTTCCAGGCAAATTCGTAGGCGATATTGACGCCGCGGCCGGTGGCGCGGTCATAGGCCAGCAGCCGGTCCGGCACATACAGCACGCTGGCGCGCGGGTCGGCCTCGCGGGCACGCTTCTGCTGGAGCTCCTCGAACTGGAACACCAGATCGTAGGCGAAGGCGCCATACAGGCCGAGCATCGGGTCGGCCGGCGAAGCAAAGGCCGCGACCAGCGCCCGGACCAGCGAAATCGCGCTGGCGCGGCGGGTCCGCTGATCCTCGTCCACCGGCGCCTCGCCGCGGACGATCCGGCCGGTGATTTTCGTAGCGCAGGCCTGCTCGACCACGATGCTGGGCTCTTCCAGCCGGTCGGACAGGAACGCGATCAGCACCTCGCCGCGCGGGTTCAGCGCCTCAATGGAAAACTGGTCGGCCCGTGTGGTCAGCGCCAACGGCGGATCGGCGAACCCGAAATCGAAACTTTCGTAGCGGCCCGGCACCGTGGTGCCGGACGACAGCATCACGCCACGGCGGCGGTCGAGCAGATCGATCAGGTCATCGAGCGCCTGGCCGCCGGTGAAGGCCTCGACCGTGCGAGACACGGCGAGACCGGCGGCTGTCTTGTAATCGCTCTGGGCGGGCAGCGAAAAAACGGTCCTGTTCATGGCATCCTCTTAAGCAACTTGCCGGAGGAACGCCACACAGGACAAACAAAAGCCGCCTCGCGTGGCGGCCTCAGGACGATCAGAAAACGGGGGATCGCACGGCCACCTCTGGTTAGGAGGTGCGCCACCAACGACGGGAAACGGCGGGGCGGGACGGCGTGGACATGGCCGGGAGAGCAGCACCCGGCGGGGGCGGAGTCAAGGCGCGCCCTGATCAGACTATGGACGGACTTCCCTCTCCTCGCCCAGCCTGTAGGCTATTAATTGACACCGCGTCAGCCGATAGCTTACAGTCATGATTAAGACATTCAGGTCGAAGGCTTTGGCGGACCTTTGGTGCATCGGGAAGACGTCGAAGATCGACGCCAAGATGCATGAGCGGATCCTCCGGCGCCTCGATCAACTCGAGTCCGCCGCGGCCGCCGAACAAATGAACATCGCCGGCTTCGACTTTCACGCCCTGCGCGGGAAGCCGCTTCGCTACTCGATCCATGTCAACGGACCATGGTGCATCACCTTCGAGTTCGAAGACGGCGACGCATACCGGGTCGATTTCGAGCAATACCACTAATATCTGAACCGCTGTCGATAGTCAGGACGGACATGAACGAGTATGTCGCCAAGCGCAGCAAGGAGCGCTGCCCCACTCATCCCGGAGCTGTCCTGCGTGAGGACGTGATTCCGGCGGTGCGGAAGAGCAAGTCGGAGATCGCTCGTCTGCTGGGAATTTCGCGCCAGCACCTGCACGACATCTTGTCGGAGAAGAAGCCGGTCTCCCCCGAAGTCGCGGTGCGGTTGGGCAAGTTGTTCGGCGGCGGAGCCGGCGTTTGGGTGCGCATGCAAGGCGCGTTCGACACCTGGCACGCCGAACGGACCGTCGACGTCAGCCACATCGAATCGCTTGTGGCATAAAGGTACGCTCCAGCCAGGAACGCTTCCGCGCCTACTGCATTCTCTCCCCGCATGCCGGGTGACAACCGGCCGTAACGGGGAATGGCGGACGCAGCTGATTTTGCCGGTTTCTGGCTGCGACATCAACGTATTGGTACGCGCTGACGCCTAACCTGTTCCCGGCATGCATCCCGCCCGGACCACGGCTTGCTGGGGATAGCGGTGATAACTGGCGCCGAAACGGCGCCAGCCATGATCCCGAGGAACTTGCGCCGCGATCGCTGCATTTGAGTCCCGCTGTTAGCACCGCAGCATGAACAGTGGGACACCTCATGCCGACCCGTTTGGACAAGCAGATCGACAGGATCGTCGCCGAGAGCGGCGGCAGCATGCATGAGGCGGTGCGCGCGCTGATGCAGGTGAACGAACACCTCGAGGCCGAACTGGCGCGGCTGCGCGCCGCCGTGATCTTCAGCCACGCCAGCGGAGATGGCGAGTGGCTGCACTAGCTCCAGCCGTCACGACTTCTTCAAGAACTCCGTCCGCAGCACCAACCCCTTGATCTTGTCGGTGCGGCCTTCGATCTCGTCTTCATTGTCGGTGAGGCGGATGCCACGGATCACGGTGCCGCGCTTCAGCACGGTGGACGAGCCCTTCAGCTTCAAATCCTTGATGAGCGTGACGTTGTCGCCATCGGCGAGCAGCGCCCCGTTGCTGTCCCTGACCTTGATGTCCATGCCGTGCCTTTCGTGATGCCGCCGCGTGGAACCCGCGGCGCAGGCTGTCAAATCAGGAAAGCGACGCGGGGGCAATGATGATCCGCGCCGCCGACAGAACGCGGCGCGGAAAGGTCCGCGCCGCGCCGTCTGACACGTCGAAGCGTCAGAACTTGTAGGTGATGCCGGTGCCGATCAGCCAGGGATCGAGATTAACCTTGCCGGTGACCGGGATGTTGCCGGCCAGCGTGCCGTTCCAGTCCGGGCGCAGCCAGATCTTCTTGACGTCGACGTTCCAGCCCCAGTGCTTGTCGAACATGTAGTCGAAACCGATCTGGGCGACCGGCGCGAAGCTGTCCTTGAGATGGCTGTCGATGACGACGCCGCCGGCCGCCTTCTGGCTGAAGAAGAACGTGTAGTTCACGCCGGCGCCGATATACGGCTTGAAGGCGCCGAAATCGGTGAAGTGATATTGCAGCGTCAGGGTCGGCGGCAGCAGCCAGGACTTGCCGACGTCGATGCCGTTGAGCGCATCCGTGCCTGAAATGCTGTGGCGGGTGACGCCCAGGATCAGTTCAGCGGCGATGTTGCGATTGAAGAAGTACGAGATGTCGAGTTCGGGCACCACCGCATCGGAGGTCTTCAGCGACGAGCCGGGCACCTGGTTGACGTAGCCGGAATCGCGCGGGATCACGCCCAGCACGCGCAGGCGGATCATCCAGGGATTCCATTCGTCGACGACCGGCGCCTTGTACATCGGCCGCGCGGCGAGATCGGCGGCCACCGCCGAAGCCGGCAGGCCGTTCAGTGCCGCCGCCATGGCCAGCGCCGAGACTGCAGTGAGAAATTTGGTCATAAGTGCCCCATTGAGGTTCAGTCGCGTGGGCTGAGGCCCACACTTGCGAGCACAGATGCCTCCGAGTGGCACTCGGGATTGATCTCGATCAAATGGTCGGGGCGAGGTGTCGCACCTGCGCCGCACTCGTGTCGTCCGGGCAACAGATTCTCAAGGGAGTCGCGACTGGCCCAGGAAAATTGACGTGCAGCAATGAAATAGCTCGCGCGCAACGCGTGCACGCGCTGCGCATCACCTCCGGCGGCAATGTTACGGCCGGCTGGGATTCTGCATCATGTATTCGCCGAGATTGCGCTGAGCGCGATTCGCCCGCGTGATCGCGTTCGAGCGCTGCACGTCGCGATCGCGGCGGCAGGAGACGTATTCGGACGAGCCGACCGCGACGCCATTCTGCCTACAGAACGCGTCGTCGTCGCCAAGATCCGTCGGCGCATCGTTACGGCTGGCACAGCCCGCGAGCATGGCGGCAGCAAAGGTCAGGGCGAGCAGCGATTTGGAAAAGGTCGGCATCGATGGTCCCGAGGTCGGCATTCCGGGATGCGCCCTTGGGGACAGGCCCGAAATCCACATCCCTTGTCGTGGTTATGGATTCCGGGTTCGCCGCGGCGCGGCGCCCCGGAATGACCATTGAGAGGTCGATGCCTGTTTACCGCGAATTGCGGGCTTTGTAAGTCCGCAATCGCAGGCCCCTCAGCCGTGGCTCTTCAGCGCCGAGGAGATGTCGTCGAGCGCGGTCGGGTCTTCGATCGTGGCCGGCATCGTCCACGCGTCGCCGTCGGCGATCTTCTTGATGGTGCCGCGCAGGATCTTGCCGGAGCGGGTCTTGGGCAAACGCGGCACGGTGATCGCGAGCTTGAACGCGGCGACCGGGCCGAGCTTGTCGCGGACCAGCTTGACGATCTCCTTCTCGATCTCGGCGTGATCGCGGGTGACGCCGCTCTTGAGCACGATCAGGCCGCACGGCACCTCGCCCTTGATGGTGTCGTTGATGCCGAGCACGGCGCATTCGGCGACGTCCGGATGCGAGGCCAAAATCTCTTCCATGCCGCCGGTCGACAGCCGGTGGCCGGCGACGTTGATGATGTCGTCGGTGCGGCCCATCACGAAGACGTAGCCGTCTTCATCGAGATAACCGGCGTCGGAAGTTTTGTAGTAGCCGGGGAAGTCGGCGAAGTAGCTCTCGCGGCAGCGCTCGTCCTGCTGCCACAGCGTCGGCAGATTGCCAGGCGGCAGCGGCAGCTTGATAACGATCGAGCCCATCGCGCCCGGCGGCACCGGCTTGGCGCCCTCGTCGACCACTTCGAGCTTGTAGCCCGGCATCGGCACAGTCGGCGAGCCGTGCTTGACCGGCAGCAGGCCGAGGCCGACCGGATTGCCGGCGATGCACCAGCCGGTCTCGGTCTGCCACCAGTGATCGATCACCGGCACCTTGAGTTGCTCTTCGGCCCATTCCACCGTCGGCGGATCGGCGCGCTCGCCGGCCAGGAACAGCGTGCGGAATTTCGACAGATCGTATTTGCGGATGAAGTCGCCGTTGCCGTCCTCTTTGCGGATGGCGCGGAACGCGGTGGGCGCCGTGAACAGCGCCACCGCGCCGTGCTCGCTAATCACACGCCAGAACGCGCCGGCGTCGGGCGTGCCGACCGGCTTGCCTTCATACATGATCGAGGTCGCGCCGTGGATCAGCGGGCCGTAGATGATGTAGCTGTGGCCGACCACCCAGCCGATGTCGGAGGCGCACCACCAAACCTCGCCCGGCTTGACGCCGTAGAGATTCTCCATCGACCATTTCAGCGCGACAAGGTGACCGCCGTTATCACGGACGACGCCCTTCGGCTTGCCGGTGGTACCCGAGGTGTAGAGGATGTACAGCGGATCGGTGGCGTCGACCGCGACGCAGTCGGCGTTCTTGCCGGCGGCCAGCGCCTCGCTGCGCAACTTGCCCCAGTCGTGATCGCGGCCTTCGATCAGTTCGCAATCCTGCTGCGGCCGCTTCAGGATGATGCAAGCTTCCGGCTTGACCGACGCGAGGTCGATCGCCTCGTCGAGCAGCGGCTTGTACTTGACGATACGGCCAGGTTCGATGCCGCAGCTCGCCGACAGGATCAGCTTCGGCTTGGCGTCCTCGATGCGAGTGGCGAGTTCTTTCGCCGCGAAGCCGCCGAACACCACCGAATGCACGGCGCCGATGCGGGCGCAGGCGAGCATCGCCACCATCGATTCCGGCACCATCGGCATGTATAAAATGACGCGGTCGCCTTTCCCCACGCCGAAATCCTGCATGATCGCGGCGAGCGCCTGCACCTCGCACAGCATCTCCGCATAGGTGAAGGTGCTGATCGTGCCGGTCAGCGGCGAGTCGTGGATCAGCGCGACCTGATCGGCGCGACCGTTCGCAACGTGACGGTCGAGCGCGTTGTAGCAGGTGTTGACCTTGGCGCCGGGAAACCAGCGGCCATACAAACCGAGCGAGGCGTCGAACACCTTGGTGGGCGGCTCGATCCAGTCGATCTCGTGGGCGGCCTCACCCCAGAAGCCTTCCGGATCGGCCAGCGACCGGGCATGGACCTCGTGATAACGACTCGTGTCGTGCATATTCATGGCGTCGCACTCCCATGTTCTCGGGCGGTTTGGCCCGCCATGTCCAGCTTTTAGGCGGCGCTGACAACCCCGCCTTTGTTCCTAATCAACCCTGCCGCCACCTGCGATTCAAGTGCGAACCGACAGTACGACGGCACTCAGTTGCCATCGATACCGGTGAGCTGTTGCAGCCGCGCCTTCATCTCGGCTCTCAGGTCGTAACCTGGCCGGCCGAACGCGCTATTCCGCCGCGCGAGAAAGCTGTCCTGCGTTCGCCTCAGCGCCTGCAACTCCGCGGGCGCAAGCTTGGCGTCCTGCGACAGCCGAACGAATTGGGCATTAATCTCGCGGTCGAGATTGGCGAGGTCGCGATCGGCGCAGATCGCCTTTTCGACGGAGCGGCGCGCGCGACGGCAATCGAAGCTCGGTTTGCCGTCGAGCGCCTTCTGGGCGCCGAGCCGCTCCAGCTCCATCGCCAGCGATTTGTGGTTGGCGCGCGCCGCGGCATGGTCAGGCTGCAGCTTCAACGCAGCCGAAAAATCGGCGAGCGCTCTGGGGCGGTCGCCCTTGAGGCGCCAGACCTCGCCGCGCGTATTCAGCACATCGGGCTGTTTCGGATCGAGCCGCAGCGCGTCGTCGTAGTCGACGATCGCGCGATCGAGCTGCCCCGTCCGCGCCAACGCGCCGCCGCGCGCAACCAGCGCCTTGATGCAATCGTCGCGCTCGGTTTTCTTGCTGGCGATCAGTCTGCCGCATAGGGCGATCGTTCGCTCCGCTTCGTCAGCTTTGGCGGCTGCGGCGAGACACGGCGTGGGATCAATTGTTGGATCGTCGATGTCGTCCGAACTGGTCGCAAACGCCGGCGCGGCGGCCAACAAGGCAAGGGCGATGATCGGGCCTGTGATCACGCGGGACATCACGGACTAATTCACCTTCAGCGTCAGCCCGCCATCCACGACCAGTTCGAGACCGGTGACGTATTTCGACTCGTCGCTGGCGAGGAACAGCGCCGCGTTGGCGACGTCCCAGGCTTCGCCCATGTGGCCCATCGGCACCTGGGCGTCGCGGGCGCGCCACATCGCATCGACATCGCCGCCGGCATAGCTCGCGGCGAGGCCGGCCGAATGCGCCACCATCGGCGTCTTCATCAGGCCGGGCAGGATCGCGTTCACGCGGATGTGGTCCTTGGCATATTCCACCGCGCTGGTCCGCGTCATCGCGTTCATCGCCGCCTTCGACGCCGCGTAGGTGACGTAGGAGATCCCGAGATGGCGGATCGAGGCGATCGACGAGATGTTGACGATCGAACCGCCGCCCTGCCGCTGCATGATCGGGATGACGTGCTTCATCGCGAGGTACGCGCTCTTGAGGTTGACGGCGAAGACACGGTCCCAATCGGCCTCGGCGATCTCCACCACGCCGCCGGTTTCGGCAATGCCGACATTGTTGTCGAGCACGTCGATCTTGCCATAGGCCTCCATGCAGGCCTGCACCATCGCCTCGACATCCGCGCCTCGCGATACGTCGGCGGCGAAGGCCGTGGCGCGGCCGCCGGTGCCGGTGATCAGGCTGGCGGTCTCCTCGGCGGCTTCGGCGTTGCGATCGACGCAGAACACCTGCGCGCCCTCGCGCGCGAACGTCACCGCCGTCGCCTTGCCGTTGCCCCAGCCCGGCCCGATCGATCCAGCGCCGACCACCAGCGCGGTCTTGCCTTGCAGTCGTGGCATGCGTGCTCTCTTTCGTTATCGTCTGGAAGAGCGTTGTAGCCCGGATGAAGCGAAGCGCAATCCGGGGCAGCGGATCAACACTCCCGGATTTCGCTTCGCTTCATCCGGGCTACAGAGCCATCACTCGCACGCGATGAGCGTCGTTGGCTCGGCGCCAAGCTTGTGCCCGACGATCTCCGACAGCGTCCTGCACGCACCGTCGCGACACAGCCGCCATTCGCCCGCCATGCCGGAATTGCCGAGGATCAGATCCCGCTGCGGGGCGCGGTGGGGCGACCATGCGAACCAGCCGCCGCGCAACCGCGCTTCGGGCGGCGGCTCCATGCCGGCGCCGCTGCCTTTGACGCGAGCCTGCACCAGTTCGAGTCCCTGCGGGGTAACGCGCCAGTCCTCCTGCCATTCGACCTTCTCGATCGAATGCGTCCAGGCCAGCGTGAAGGCCGCAAGCGCCAGCGTCTTGACGACGCCGGCGGACGCGACGCACAGACTCATCGCACGCCGTTCAGGCGGTCGCTACTGCGTCGCGCGGCGGGCGCTGCCGCCATTGCCAGGCGACGATCAGCGCGGTGACCACGAAGCCGACATAGTCGCTGTACGGGAATTCGCCGAGCAAACAGACCGCCGCCGCAAACGCGATGAGACGTTCGAGCACACTCATGCGCGTATACAGGAAGCCGATCGCCACCATGCCGAACAGCGCGATCGCGATCAACGCCTTGACGGTCGCATAGGCGACCGCGCCGTAGAAACCGAGCTCGGCCGCCATCGGATCGCCGGGCTGCAGCATCAAGGCCGGCGAGTACACCGCGATGAACGGGATGACGTAGCCGGCGAGTGCGATGCGCATCGCCTCCCAGCCGATCTTGTCGGGATTTTCGCGGGCGATCGGCGCGGCCGCCAGCGCGGCCAGCGCCACCGGCGGGGAGAGATCAGCCATGATGCCGTAGTAGAACGCGAACATGTGGCTGACGATCAGCGGCACGCCGAGCTTGGCGAGCGCCGGCGCCGCCAGCGCTGCGGTGATGATGTAGGTCGGGATCGTCGGGATGCCGGTGCCGAGCAGGATCGACAGCAGCATGGTCATGATCAGCGCCAGGAACAGGCTCTTCTCGCCGAGCCCGATCACCCAGCTGCCGAACACCGTGCCGACGCCGGTCTGGGTCATCATGCCGATGATGGTGCCGACGATGGCGCAGGCCATGCCGACGGTCAGCGCCGATTTGGCGGAGTCGGCCAGCGAGTCCCGGCAGGCGACCAGCGTGGCGCGGCCGCCGCGGGTGAACGCCGTGATGGCGATCAGCCCGGCGACGATCAGCACGATGCGCATGATGTCGAGCCCGTTGCGCGACACCGCGCCGACCACCAGCGCCAGCCCGATCCAGAACACGTAGCGTAGCACCGGCTGCGAGAAGCCGTGCACGATGCTGGCGCCGAGGATCAGCGCCACCGTCAGCGCTAGGCCCATCGAGCCGGCATAGAGCGGCGTGAAGCCCTCGAACAGCATGAACACCAGTGCGGCGAGCGGCAGGATCAAGTACCAGCGCTCCACCGCCGCCTTCCAGGCGCTCGGGATTTCCGACGCCTTCATCCCGACCAGGCCATGCTTGCCGGCTTCGAGATGCACCATCCAGAATGCCGAGGCGAAATACAGGATCGCCGGGATCACCGCGGCCTTGACGATCACGGAGTAGTCCACGCCGAGCGTCTCTGCCATGATGAACGCCACCGCGCCCATCACCGGCGGCATGATCTGGCCGCCCATCGAGGCGGTGGCTTCGACGCCGGCCGCGAAGGCGCGGCGATAGCCGAACTTGATCATCAACGGAATGGTGAACTGGCCGACCGTGACGACGTTGGCGACGCCGGAGCCGGAGATCGTACCCATCATGCCCGAGGCGAACACCGCCACCTTGGCCGGACCGCCGCGGCTGCGGCCGAACAGGCCGAGCGACACGTCGGTGAACAGCTGGATCATGCCGGCGCGCTCGAGAAACGAGCCGAACAGGATGAACAGGAAGATGTAGGTCGCCGACACGTAGATCGGCACGCCGTAGAAGCCCTCGGTGCCGAAAGACAAATGCGTGACGATCTGATCGAAATCGTAGCCGCGGTGATTGAACGGCGCCGGCAGATACTGGCCGAAGAACCAGTACAGCAGGCACACGCCGCACATGATCGGCAGCGCCGGCCCCATCAGCCGCCGCGTGCCCTCGAAGATCAGCACCGCCAGCAGCGTGCCGACCGCGAGGTCGAGACGCGTCGGATCGCCGTCACGCTGGATCAGGTCGGCATAGAAAATCCACTGATACAGGCCGCACAGGAAACCGAGCGCCCCGATGCTCCAGGCGATGGCACGTCCGAAATCGGTGCGGGCCGTGAAATTGCCGATCAGCCCGAAGGTGAGCAGGATCAGGAAGCCGACATGAACGCCGCGTACCACCTGGCTCGGCAGCACGTTCCAGGCGGCGATCACCAGCTGGAAGCACGCGAAGGCGATCGCTACGCCATAGGCCAGATGCCGCCAGCCGCGCGGCCCGAACCCGGGCGGGAAGCCGTGCTCGAAATTGTCGAACTCGACTTTCACCGTCTCCGGCTTGTGGTCGACGGTGGCTTCTGGCTGCAGCATTCGGGTTACCTGGCTTTGAATCGTTGATCTCTCTGACGAGCCTCAATCTACCAACGAGCGTGCCCCGGATGCTGTGCAACGCGCCGCGAAGCGGCGTGGTGCGCTGCTGATCCGGGGCCCCGGTTGCCCGGGCCGGCGCTCAACCGGGGTCCCGGGTCTGCGGAGCAGCACTGCGTGCTGCACCGCGCCCGGGACACGATGCCTTGCAAGGCGACTTTAGACGGCGAGCTTACTTCAGCACGCCCTTTTCCTTGAAGTAGCGCTCGGCGCCTGGATGCAGCGGGACGGGGCTGCCGGTGGCGGCGGTTTCCAGCTTGATCTCGCGGCCGGCGGCGTGGGAGCTCGCCAGCTCGGGCAGGTTCTCGTAGATCAGCTTGGTCATTTGATAGGCGAGATCGTCCGACACCGCGGTCGAAGTCACCAGATAGTTGACCACCGCGGCGGTCGGAACGTCCTGCTCCTGGCCCGTATAGGTCTTGGCCGGGATGGTCGCCGCAATGAACGGCGGGCCGATCTTGTCGACGGTCTCTTTCGGCACCGCCACGACATTGATCGCCGAGGAGTTCGACAGGTCCTTCAGCGACGCGACGCCGAGGCCGGCGGATTGCAGGGTGGCGGCGAGCTGGCGGTTCTTCATCAGGTCGACCGACTCGGCGAACGGCAGATACTCGACCTTGCCGAGATCCTTATAGTCCATCCCGGCGGCCTTCAGGATCGCGCGCGAGTTCAGCTCGGTGCCCGACTTGGGCGCTCCGACCGACAGGCTCTTGCCCTTCAGATCCGCCAGCGTCTTGATGCCGGACTCGGAAGTGGCAACGATCTGGATGTAGTTCGGATAGATCGCACCGATCACGCGCAGCTTGTCCAGCTTGGCCTTGAAGCCGGCTTCGGTGTCGCCTTCCCAGGCGGCTTTCAGCGAGTCACCAAGCGTGAAGGCGATCTCGCCGCGGCCCTGCTGCAGAAGATTGAGGTTCTCGACCGACGCCTTGGTGGCCTGCACCTGCGCTTTGACGTTGGGAATCTTCTCGCCGTAGATCTTCGAGATCGCGACGCCGAGCGGGTAATACACGCCCGAGGTACCGCCGGTCAGCACGTTGATGAACTGCTGCGCGTGCGCCTGCGGCGCCACAACCAACGCCGCGGCCGCAGCCAAGGCGAACAATCTTGCCTTCATGAACGAATTTCTCCCCTGAGTTGCTTAGTCGGGAAACTGAACGTGCAAAACGCCGCGGTCAACCCGTCAAATCGGCAATAACAAGGCGAGGCGCGGAACCAGCCTGGCACCTGATGGGTTGGCGGCGTACTTTTCTCGGCGCCCAGAGGTTCGCGTGTCTCCTGAACAGAAGCCCGACCTCCACCGGTCGCTCGACGCCCTCAACTTCTTTCTTGCCGATGTTCGGGACGGGCTCGGACCGTATCTGGCGATCTACCTGCTGGCGGTTCAGAACTGGAACGAGGCGTCGATCGGTCTGGTGATGTCGATCGCCGCCGCCGCCGGGATCCTGGCGCAGACGCCGGCCGGGGCGCTGATCGATCGCTCGACTGCGAAGCGCGGCCTGATGGTCGCCGCCGCAGTAGTGGTGACGCTGTCCTCGATCACGCTGCCGCTGTTGCACAGCTTCGAACTCGTTGCTGTCACCCAGGCGCTGGCCGGCGCTGCCGGTGCGATCTTCGCCCCCGCCGTCGCTGCGGTCACGCTCGGCATCGTCGGTCCGCGCGCCTTCGCGCGGCGCACCGGCCGCAACGAAGCGTTCAACCACGCCGGCAACGCAACGGCCGCGCTGCTGGCCGGTGCATCCGCTTACTTCTTCGGGCCGGTGGTGGTGTTCTGGCTGATGTCGGCGATGGCGGTCGCCAGCATCTTCGCGACGCTGTCGATCCCCTCCGCGGCGATCGACGATCATGTTGCGCGCGGCCTCGACAGCACCACCGCTTCGGATCCCGGCAAGGCCGCGGGCGATCACCATGACCAGCCATCGGGCTTCAAGGTGCTACTGACCTGCCGGCCGCTGCTGATCTTCGCCGGCGCCACCGTGCTGTTTCACTTCGCCAATGCGGCGATGCTGCCGCTGGTCGGACAGAAGCTGGCGCTGGTGAACAAGAATCTCGGCACGTCGCTGATGTCGCTGTGCATCGTCGCCGCCCAGATGGTGATGGTGCCGGTCGCGATGCTGGTCGGCCACAAGGCCGACGTCTGGGGCCGCAAGCCGATCTTCGCGGTGGCGCTCGGCGTGCTGGCACTCCGCGGCGCGCTGTATCCGCTGTCCGACAATCCGTATTGGCTGGTCGGCGTGCAACTGCTCGACGGTGTCGGTGCCGGCATTTTCGGCGCGCTGTTTCCGCTGGTGGTGGCAGACCTCACCCACGGCACCGGCCACTTCAACGTCAGCCAGGGCGCGATCGCCACCGCCGCGGGCCTCGGCGGCGCGCTGTCGACCGCCGTCGCGGGCGTGATCGTGGTCTCGGCCGGCTATAGCGCGGCGTTCCTGGCGCTGGCCGCGATCGCGGCCGTCGGACTGGTGCTGTTCGTGCTGCTGATGCCGGAGACGCGGCCGCAAGGCGCCGCGCAGCCGACGTCATCATCCCTTCCCGCGCCCGCCGGGTAGTCGAGGTCCGCTAAGGCCTCACTTAGCTTCCCGTCAGTTGCGCCAGGACGGCGACGAGGAGGCGCACGCTGGTCGGCTTGCCGGCATTCGGTACCCCGGCAAGCACCGCACCGCCGACTTTCTCGGGCTCGTCATAAGCGCTCGCCACCGCGAACGGCACGCCCTGCGCCTTCAATGTCTCGGCGATCGGCGTGACCAGCTCCTTGCCGAGATTGACGTCCAGCAGCGCAACCACCGGGCGCTCCATCTCCAGCAGGCGGAACGCGGCCTGCACGTCCGGGGCCGGGCCGATCACACGCCAGCCGAGGCCTTCAAGCATGTGCGCGAGATCCATCGCGATCAGAAATTCGTCTTCGACGATCAGAACCGTCTTCTGCACGATGGTCTTTCGGTTCGGGGTTAAGCGCTCCGCAGCGGAATCACGATCCGGGTCGTGAGACCATCGGCGGCGAAGTTCTGGTCGACCCGGCCGCCGAGATTATACGTGATGGTCGATTGAATGAGCTGCGTACCGAACCCGCTCCGGGCCGGCGGCGGCACCGCCGGGCCGCCGCTCTCGACCCAGTCGAACCGCACTTCGTCGCTCGCCTCATCGACCTGCCAGGTCACATGCACCCGGCCCTCCGGCACCGACAGGGCTCCGTATTTGACCGCATTCGTCGCCAGCTCATGAAACACCAGGCTGAGCGACACCAGCGCACGAGGCTCCAAATCCACCCGCGGGCCGGGCTCGATCGAGATCGGATCCCGATCGCTCCGGTACGGTGCGAGGATGCGCTCGAACAAGGTGAGCAGGCCGGCTTCGTTCTGCGCGGCAAAAGCGAGATTCTCGGCTTCGACCAGCGCGCCGAAGCGGCCGAGGAAATCGTCGCGATACTCGGTGGCGGAGCGGCCCTCGGTCCTGGTCTGGTGAGCCATCGACTGGGCGATGCCCAACAGGTTTTTCATCCGGTGGCGAAGTTCGCCGAGCAGCAAATCCTTGGCGAAATCGCGCTGACTGCGCTCGGTGTCGTCCACGATGGACAGCAGCATCGAGTGGCTGGCGTTGTCGGGATGGGACAGCGTCCGGGCTGTCAGCAGCATCGTCTTGCGGCCGATGCCCGGGAACTCGTGCTCGACCCTGTAATTGATGATGGTCTCGGCCTTCGGCAGCACGTCCAGCAGCAGCCGGCGCAGATCGGGAATATCCCACTGGCCATTGCCGAGTTCGTAGAGCGGTCGTCCGATCGTCTCCTCCCGGTCGACCTTGAAGGTTTCAAGAAAGGCCCGGCTGGCATTCAGCACATGGAGCCCCGCATCCAGCACCAGCATGGGATTGGACACCGTGTCCACCACGCCCTGCGCCTGAAGGTGGCTGGTCCGCGCAGGCGATAAAGGTCATCCATACGCATTCGAACCTGATCCTCGCGCGCCGGAGGCTAGAGAAAAGCATCGCGGCACGCAATCTCAGGTAGCCGTTTTTGCACGGAACGCGCGATGGATGTCATCGCGCTGTGTCGCCGCACCTTCATCAGCAGCATGGTAATTTCCTGACCGACCATCGATGCGTTTCGCATCGATCAACACTGCCGAGCGCCCGCCATGCCCCGTCTTCCTTCGTCCCCTCGCCTCTCTCTCGACCGCCGAACGCTGTTGCGCGGCGCGCTCGGCGCAGGGCTGGGTGCGGGGCTCGGCGCCGGCATCGGGGCGCTGCCGGCCGGCGCCGCCGAGCCCGGCCGCGTCTCGTTCAAATCCAATCCGTTCACGCTGGGCATCGCTTCCGGCGATCCGGCACCGGACGGCTTCGTGCTGTGGACGCGGCTCGCGCCCGAGCCGCTGAAGGCCCGCGGCGGCATGTCGGCGCAGCCGGTCGACGTGACGATCGAAATCGCCGACGATCCGGCGATGACGCGCATCGTCCGCACCGCCACCGAGACCGCGCGGCTCGAACTCGCGCACTCGGTTCACGCCGAGATCGAGGGCCTCGCCCCGGGGCGCGATTACTTCTACCGCTTCCGCGCCGGCGATGCGGAAAGCCCGGTCGGCCGCGCCCGGACACTGCCGGCTCCCGGCGATGCGCTTGCCCAGATCCGCTTCGCCGCCGCCGGCTGCCAGCGCTGGGAGGATGGTTACTACACGGCATGGCGGGCGATCGCCGACGATCAGCTCGACTTCGTCTTCCACTACGGCGACTACATCTACGAATACGCCCACACCGACGTGACCGGCCGTGACAAGCAGCCCGCGCCGCGCACCATGCCGGCAGATTTCCCGGCCTGCTTCACGCTGACCGACTATCGCCGCCGCTATGCGCTGTACAAGACCGACGCCGACCTCCAGGCCGCGCACGCCTCGTGCCCGTTACTGCCGAGCTTCGACGACCACGAGGTCGCCAACAACTGGGCCGCCGACAGCGACCCCAAGCACACGCCCGCCGACGCCTTCCTGTTTCGCCGCGCGATGGCGCTGCAGGCCTGGTACGAACACATGCCGGTGCGCCGCGCCCAGCTTCCACACGGGCCGGATGTGCGGGCCTATCGGGGCTTCCGTTACGGATCGCTGATCGACGTCGCGGTTCTCGACACGCGGCAATATCGCTCGCGCCAGCCCTGCGGCGACGGCTTCCTGGCCGGTTGCGCGGAGGCCGATGCCGAGGGCCGCTCCATGCTCGGCGCGGCCCAGGAGCAATGGCTCACCGAGCGGCTGGCACAGAGCCGCGCAACCTGGCAGGTGCTGGCCCAGCAGGTGATGTTCGCGCAATTTGACTGGCGCGGCTTTCCGTTCGTCAAGGAAACCAATGCACCCGTAGTCGACCTCGATACCTGGAACGGCGCCACCGCCGGCCGCGAGCGCGTCCTCGCCATGCTGCAGGCCGCCAGCATCGCCAACCCGGTGGTACTGACCGGCGATCTGCATCGCGCGCTCGCGCTGGAAATCCGCCGCGACTGGCGCGATCCGGCCTCGCCCTGCGTCGGCGTCGAGTTCCTGTCGACGTCCATTTCCTCGATTGGCGACGGGCCGGCGACCGAGGCGGATCGCGCCACGATGCTGCGCAACAATCCGCACCTGAAATTCTTCAGCGACAAGCGTGGCTATACCCGCCACGTCGTCACGCCGAAGCAATGGCAGGCCGATTACCGCACCGTCGACAGCACGGCGACGCCGGGCCAGCCGGTCCGCACCGCCCAGACGCTCCGCGTCGAGGCGGGACGGCCGGGGCTGATCAGCGGGTGATCACACGGGTCCGCACTCTCGCGACGCGCGCAGGCTAGTCACGCCGCACGCGACCGCATAGTCTCGCTGCCGCACCGGCCCAGCAAGAGGCCGATCGACCGGGAGAACGCTCATATGTCGTCCACGACTCGTCCGCCGTTCCGTCCGAGCCGCCGCAGCCTGCTACGCGGCACCGCCGCGCTCGTCACCCTGCCGCTACTGCCCGGCGTCGCCCGGGCCGATAACTGGCCGAGCCGGCCGGTGAAGTTCGTCGTGCCGTTCGCGGCCGGCGGCACCACCGACATTCTGGCACGGCTGGTGGCGCAGAAGATGTCGGAGGAGTACGGCCAGCAGTTCATCGTCGAGAACAAGGCCGGCGCCGGCGGCAATATCGCCGCCGAATTCGTCGCGAAGTCGGAGCCCGACGGCTACACCTTCATCGTCGGCACGCCAGGCACCCACGCGATCAATCAGTTCGTATTCAAGACGCTGGCCTATGACCAGGTGAAGGACATCGCGCCGGTGATCATCATCGCCAAGGTGCCGAACCTGTTCTCGGTGACCAATTCGCTGCCGGTGAAGAGCGTCGCCGAACTGATCGCCTACGCGAAATCGAAGCCCGGCGAATTGTTCTACGGCACGCCGGGGCTGGGCTCGACCGCGCACGTCTCGACCGAATTGTTCAAGTCGATGGCCAACGTGCAGATGACGCACGTGCCCTACAAAGGCTCGGCGCCGATGCTCACCGACCTCATGGCCGGCCGCGTACACCTCACCATCGACAATCTGCCGGCGTCTCAACCGCATGCCGACGCCGGTTCGATCCGCGCCATCGCCGTGTCGACGGCGACGCGCTGGCCGCTGCTGCCGGATCTGCCGACGATCGCCGAAGCGGGCGTACCCGGCTACGACGCCGCGGCGTGGTTCACCATCGGCGCACCGGCCAAGACCTCGCCGGAGATCATCGCCAAGCTCAACACCAGCGTCGACAAATTCATCAAGACCGAGGACGGCACCGCACGGCTGCGCAAGCTCGGCGCCGATCCGGTCGGCGGCTCGCCCGACGACATGCAGCGCTACGTGCTCGCCGAGATCGACAAGTGGGGCAAGGTCGCAAAGTTCGCCAAGATCGAGCCGCAATAGGCACGCGCCAAAGCGCTCGCATCCCACGACGTTCGTTCGCGGCGTCCTCCGTTGCCGCGAACGCTTAGCAGCGCATGAGCAAGACGACACAGCCGGATTTGTCCCCGTCCCGCGCTGTTTTTCGGCATCGCCCACGAAAACAACATGTTCCGGATCGCGTCAGTTTAAATCGCATTCGCCGGTTTAACCCTACCCGGGACTTCATGTGGGTCGCTGAACAATTCCACAATTCGAACGCGTTCCAACCCGTAAAACTGATCCGGTAACGGGGGAAGCTACGATGACGACCACCAACATCGAGGTTCAAGAGCGCGCGGGATCCGCAGCGTTCGGCCGCCGCAAGGTGTCGCCGCGCGCGTGCATCGTCGACAGCAAACCGCATCTGCGGGCGTTTCTCGCCGACACGCTGGAGGAGCTGCGTTTCGTCACCAGCGAATGCGGCAGCGCGGAGGAGCTGTCGTTACGCATCGTCGAACAGCAGCCCGACGTGCTGGTGATCGGCTCGTCGATCGGCGGCGTTGAAGCGGCGCAGATCATCGACGCGGCGTGCAACGCGGGCTTTCGCGGCAGCGTGATTCTGATCTCGGCGCGCGAAACGATTGCGCTGCGCGGCATTCTGCATCACGGCCTGGAGCGCGGCCTGACCATGCTGCCGCCGCTGTCGACGCCGTTCAGCGCCCAGATGCTGCGCGAGTGCGTCGCGCCGCTGCTGCCGCAGGAGCCGGCGCCGAAGCCGGAAGTGGATGTCGCCGAGGCGCTCAAGACCGGCTGGCTGGAGCTCTGGTATCAGCGCAAGCTCGACGCGCGCTCGCTGACGCCGTGTGGTGCCGAGGCGCTGGTCCGCATGCGGCATCCGAGCTGGGGCGTGGTGGTGCCGTCGGCATTCCTGCCGGATCAGAACGACCCGACCTTCCGCGCGCTGTCCGAATTCGTCGTCGCACGCGCCATCTCCGACTGGCGCTATCTGCTCGATCATCACGGTCCGGTCGATCTGTCGATCAACCTGCCGGCGAAGTTCCTGCTCGACGCACAGGCGATCGAGGATCTGTATGGGTGGATGCCGCGGCATCCCGCATTCGGCGGCCTGATCGTCGAGATCGACTCCTTGGAGGTGGCGCAGAATCTCGATGCGATGATCGAGGTCGCCCAGAGCCTGCGACTGCACAACATCGCCATCGCAGTCGACCGGGTCGGAGCCGACTGGCCGGAGCTGATGCGCCTCGATGCGTTTCCATTCGTCGAACTGAAGGTCGATCGCAGCTTCGTCACCGGCTGCGCCGACGACCGGCTGAAACGCACGGTGTGCAAGCGGATCGTCGACCTCGCGGCCGATTACGGCGCGCGCTGCACTGCGACTGGAATCGAAAGCCGCTCGGACTACATCGCTGCGCACGAGATCGGCTTCGATCTGGTGCAGGGCTATCTGTTCGGCAAGCCAATGGGGCTGAAGAAATTCGCCCGCGCCGTCTCCACAAAGCCGCTCGGCACGCTGGAGTGAGCGGCGCGCGCGCCGATCAGTCGAACGTCATGTCGAGACACTTCGAGACGTCGCTGCCGAGGCCGGACGCGATCGTGATGCAGCCGCGCAGCTTGCGGCTGCCCACGTCGCTCGCCCAGATCGCATAGCCCCCGGGACCGAAGAACGAGTTGGTGTTCGGCGGCTCGGTCTCGGCGGCATCGAATTCGTAGTTGCCGTCGGTTTCGAAAATGCGGGCACGCTTCGAGCAGCCGCCGTCGGTCTGAACGTTGATCACTTCCTTGTTGTCGCGCGTCATCGCTAGGCTGACGGCGCAGCGGAAGTACTCGGACGTCTTGGCGTTGAACAGATAGGCGTAGGAACGGCAGGTCGCGGTGGTGAGCTTGCCGGGGCTTAGGCCGCGGCTGCACGAGATGCGCTGGTTGTTGCTGAGCTTAAATTCGTCCGCCCGGACGGCCGCCGGCAAAGCAAGCGCGATCGCGGCCGACAGTGCCGCGCCCTTCGTCAACGTCCGCCACGACTCCAAACGCATCGTCCGCCTCCCGACTTGTTGATCGTCACCGCGACAGTGCTTTTGGCGAAGTGATGAGGCTCCGCCGAAAGACCTGCGCCAGAATGCAATTCCGAATCCGGTGCCGCGTTGTTTCAGGATTGCTGTAATCCGGAATCGGCTGACGCGAAAGGCACACCAAAGCGCACTGGCAAATTCGAAAACGGCGACCAACATGGACGCGGGGCGCCGGGCTCGCTTGACGGCGAAACATCGTTCGTGATTTGTTCAAAACTGACGACGCAGGACGCCAAGGGCGCCGCTCGTATCGAAGTCTGAGGAGACTGCAGCCATGATCGCCCACTCCGTCACGACGCTGCTCGCCGCGGCGGTCGCCGTCACGCTTGCAGCGCCGGCCATGGCGCAGACCGGCGAAGCCATGCCCTGGGTACTGTCGCCCGACATGGGCTACGGCTACACCAAGGACGGCAAGATGTTCTCGTACAAGATGGGCACCAGCAACGCCAAGGAGCTGTTCAAGGGCGCCCGCAAGGTGCCGAAGGACACGCTGTTCTTCGTCGGCGCCAACGGCCAGCTTTACATGCGCAGCGGCCCATTCCTGGAACACGACGGCAGCTTCAAGTTCGGCTCGGACCGCTGAGGCGGCGCAAAACGCCGGTGCGCTGGCATTCTTAGAAGATCGTCACCGGCTGTCTGACACTATCAGCAAGCACGACCTCGTGGTGAGGAAGCGCGTAGCGCGGTCTCGACCATGCGCCGCACGCACGCTTGGCTCCATCCTTCGAGACGCCCGGCTTCGCCAGACTCCTCCGGATGAGGACGCAGTGCGCCGTGAGGCGTTGCCACCTCACTCGCTGTCGCCTCATCGATGAAGAGACCTCAGAAAGCCGCGTAGAGTTCGCGCGCGCCGGGCTTGGCGCTGTTGGCGTCCATCCGCGCGTCGGTCACGGCCAGCAGCTTCGCGACGGTGTTGTGACGGATGGCGACCGGATTGCGCTCGTAGCCCGAGCGCTGGAAGAAGTTCGACGTCGGCACGATCTCGCGCAGCTGCTGCGGCATCGTGACCATGTCGAAGCCGGTGCCGTCGCCGGTGAGATTCATCATCTCGAGTTCGGCGGCGGTGAGCGGCTCGGTATAGCCCTTCTGCCGGGCGAAGATCACCGAGGTCAGCAGCTTGTGAGTCTGCAGCAGCGGCCCAACGTCGATATCGAGCACCAGCGCGTGCACGCCCCAGCCTTGCGGCGTGCGGCCGAGCTTCTCGTGCTCACTCCAATTGCGCGGGATCGACCGCGCCATCGCCACCATGCGTTTGACGATGCCGATCTTGTGCTCGAGCGCCTTGCGCTGCGGACCCGACAGCGACGCGGCGCGTTCGTTGAGGACTTTGAGGATGTGATTGCCCTGCTCGGCCAGCAGCACCAGCGTGTTGGTGGTCAGCAGTTGATTGTAGCCGATCGCGGTCGAGATCGCGCGCGAGCCCGGACGTGATTTGCTGAGGCCGGACTGCATGTCGTAGCTGCCGTCGCCACCGGTCTCGAACGCGTAGACACGCACGGCCTGCTCGCGCGTCAGCCCCATCGCGCGGGCGACCCGGGCATAGGCGCGCTTGAACTCGAGCTCAGAGGCCGGCCGCTGCGGCACGAACTGATAGTAGTCGGCCGCCGCCTTGACGAAGTCCGCCACCACCGGCAGCGACCGGCGCTCGCCCGGCGGCTGTGGCTTCGGCTCGGGATCGACCGGCCGCTTCGGTCCATCATAGACCGGCGGCTGCACCAGCACATAGTCATCGCTGGAGATCCGATCGCCCGCGCGGCGCTTGGCGTTGCGGATGCGGCGCTTCTCGGCGATCGCATTCCAATAGGCCTCGGCGTCGCGGTCGAATTCGGCGCGCGCCGCCTGATATTGCTGCAGTCGATACCGATACTCGGCAATCGCCTCGGGCGATGCCGCCTGCGCACGCGCATTCGCGACAGCGAGCGGCAGCGCGGTCTGGGCGAACGTGGAAGGCGCGAGCGCGAGCAGCGCAAGCGACGCGAGGCTGACGGAGCGGATCAGACGAGTCGGCATGGCCGAATCATATCGCACCCGATGGTGAACGAATTGCTGCGTCCGCAGGGTTCCATCTGCAGCAAATCGTGGCTCGGGCGTGTGCGCGCCTGCACGCTACTTCCAGGCGAACACCGGCTGTTCGAGATCTGCGACGCGGGTCACACGGCCGGCCAGCACTTCGCGGAACTGATAGATCAGCGCCGCGGTCGGCGCGTGGATGTAGTCGCCGGCGTGGCGAAACCGGATTACCCGCCGCTCGCTCTCCGGGATACGCGTGAAGTCGAATGCGTCGGGATGTGCGATGTCGGCAAGCGCAATGTGATGCACCGACGCGACCTCGGACGGATTGGGCGCCAGCGGCCCGGCCGAGGCAGCCCACGCCACCACCGGCGTGATCAGATAGCCGGAGCGCGTCGGGTAGTCATCGAGCATGCCGAGCACGTCGGCGGCTTCGAGCTGCAGTCCGAGTTCCTCGTGCAGTTCGCGCAGTGCAGTTTCCGGCGCGGTTTCACCGGCATCGCAGCGCCCGCCGGGCAACGCCCACTGGTTGCTGTGCGCGCGCAGGCTGGCGGCACGGAACGTCAGCAGGAACGAGGCCGCGCCATCGGCGCCGGCCACGACCGCGATCGCGACCGCCGCACGCTTCAGGCCTTGCGGCTCCAGCCCATCGTCGTGACGCGGAAAATCGCAGCAGCGTCTGGCGATCTCGGTGCGCAGGGCATCATTGTGCAGATGGCTCATCCGGCTTGACTACACCGCGCGCGTGACGGAGGAAACCACCACCGCGCCGTGGGACGCGGCGACAGGGACGACGAAACGCATGACCGAGACCGCCCGCAGCCTGAAAGCCGACGGCTGGAGCATCGTCCACGACGAGGGCTTCATCGATCTGGTCGGGCCGATGTGGCATCGGGTCGTCGACGGACAGCACGAATTCGCGATCGCCACCGGGCCGAAGCATCGCAACCGTCGCGGGCTGGTGCAGGGCGGGCTGATGATGACGCTGGCCGACCGCGCCTGCGGCATGGCGGCGCGCGAGCAGTCCGGTGCGCCTCATGTCGCCACCGTGCAGCTCGACACGCACTTCATCGATGCCGGCGAGATCGGCGACCTGCTGATCGCCCGCCCCAAAGTGATCCGCGCCACGCGCAGCCTGATCTTCACCTCGGCCGAAGTGAGCGCCGAAGGCCGCTGCCTGATCGTCGCCAGCGGCGTGTTCAAGATCGTGCGGCCGCGCTGAGCCGGCAACGCGCGACCTTGCGCCTCAGGCCGCGAGCCAGCGCCCCAGCGTAGCTAGCGTCACGATCGCATCGCCCGCTCCAGCGCCGGCGAGATGCCGGTACGGTGCATCGGGCTCACCGAGATCGCTCAGCAACGCCAACGCGCCGTTGAAATCGTCGCCCTCGGTGTAGATGCCGGGCGTGACGATGGTGGCAAGACCGGCGCCGCGCGCGGCTTTCAGGCCGTTGGTCGAATCCTCGAACGCGACGCAGGCATCGGCCGGCAGCGCCAACTGCTCCAGCACATAATTGTAGATGTCAGGCGCCGGCTTCTTGGCCGGAACGACATCTCCGGCGCCGACGACGTCGAACAGGGCCAGAGCATCGCCCCCGAACGCGGCACCGAGCAGCGCTTCGACATTCGGCAGGCTGGTGGTGGTGGCGATCGCCAGCCGTGCACCTGCCCGCTGCGCCTCGCGGATCAGCCGCGCTACGCCGGGGCGCAACGGCGCACCGACGGCGGCAAGCGCAGTGTACCGCTGGGTCTTGGCGGCATGCAGCTCCGCGATCCGGCCGGCGGCGCGGTACGCGCCCTCCGGCTCCGAAGCCAGAAAATGCGCGATCCGCTCCTTGCCTCCGGCGACGTCGAGCAGCCGCCGATAGGCTGCCTTGTCCCAATGCCAGGGTAGTCCTTCTGCCGCGAAGGTCTCGTTGAAGGCTTGGCGATGCAGCTCTTCGGTCTCGGCGAGCGTCCCATCGACGTCAAAGATCAAAGCTTTCGGTATCATCGAACCCCTTTGGCTGCCAGGAAGGCACACTGACCAGAAATCATGCCTGACAAAACAACCGGAGCACTGTAAAGTAAACTTTACAACTCAAGAGCTGTCCCCGCATGACCCAGACCTCCGACACGCCGTCGCGAAAGTGCGACCTGTGCGCAGGCGAGATGAAGCTGCTCGGCCGCCTCCCGCGACGGGCCAATCAGGCGCAACGATTGGTTTTCCGTTGTGCAGGCTGTGACAACGTCGTCCAGGAGCAGTCCTGAAAGCGCGATCCAGGACCTGACGGAGTCAGGCCTGATGCGATCCGGCGCCCAATCCACATCCGCCGTCCGAAACCTGCCGTCTCTGCTCAAACAGAGAAGGCCGGCGAGGAGCCGGCCTTCTCAACGGTTGATGAGATGAGCACCGCACGTCACCTCATGGTGTTTGCGACAACGCTGTGCGCGTCCACGCCATGAGGCTCCGAATGCTTACTTGGCTTCCGCGCGCTTCGGCGGGGTCGCCGGCCAGGACTTGATCAGGGTGTCGTAGTCGACGGTTTCACCCTTCGGCTTCTCGTTCGCCAGCTTGCGCTGCGGCGCGATGTTGCCGTCCTTGGCGGACTTCTCGTACCAGTACTCGGCGGTCTCCTTCTTGTTCAGCTTCGGACCGCATTCGCCCTGCACCTTCGACTTCTCGAGGCGTTCGAGCACCGAGTCCTGCGCCGC
>NZ_JBMDXE010000373.1:0-4489 GCF_048594845.1 Rhodopseudomonas sp.
GCAGCGGCGGCTTGCGCGGCGCGCCACCTCACCGGGGCCCTTCAGGGCCGGGCTTGACCCGCCCATCCACGACCGCGCGCACGTTGGTTGTTTCGTGGATGCCCGGGTCAAGCCCGGGCATGACGGAAGAATGTGGGGCGAGGCCAATCTGATGATGCCCCTCCGCCTCGGCATCCTCGCCGCCGTGATCGCCCTCGCGCTCGATCAGGCCACCAAGCTGTGGTTGCTGTTCGGCTTCGAGCTCGCCCGCAAGGGGCTGGTCAGCATCACCCCGTTCTTCGACCTCGTGCTGGCCTGGAATACCGGCATCTCCTACGGCTGGTTTTCCGATCAGGGACCGCTCGGGCAGGCCGCCATGCTGGCCTTCAAAGCGGTGGCGATCGTGGTGCTGGCGATCTGGATGGCGCGCTCCACCACCCGGCTTGCGACGATCGGTCTCGGCCTGATCATCGGCGGCGCGATCGGTAATGCGATCGACCGGCTGGCCTATGGGGCGGTGGTGGATTTTGCCCTGTTTCACGTCCAGATCGCAGGAAAAACCTATAGCTGGTACGTGTTTAACCTTGCGGACGCGGCGATCGTTGTCGGCGTCGCGGCGCTGTTGTATGATTCCTTCTTCGGGGCACCCGCCGCAAAAGCGCCCTGATCCCGGCCGATACGGGCACCGCGGCAAAGGCCGCGCCGGCGACCTGTCGCGGCCGGCGATCGACCGCAAGACGTGAACAGGATCAACGCCATGCGCCAGACCATCCAGACTCTCTCGATGTCGCACGCCTCTCCGGCGACGCTGCTCCGCGCGGCGCGCCTGGCGGCTGTCGCACTGGGCGTCGGACTGGTGTTCGCCGGCGGCGTCGCCCGGGCGCAGGACCCCGAAGAGGACGACCGGACGTTCGAAGAGAAGTTGATCGGCGGCCTGATGAAGGGCATCGGCGCCACCAATATGGAAAACTCCGGCATCGACTATCGCGAGCGCTCGCCGCTGGTGGTGCCACGCAATCTCGATCTGCCGGCGCCCGAGGCCTCCGCCAAGGAGGTCAACGCGCCGAACTGGCCGAAGGACCCGGACGTCCAGGCCCGCAAGGAAGCCCGCGCCGCGGCCCGCCGCAGCAAGCCGACGCCGCAGGAATCTGCGCGTCCGCTTATGCCGTCCGAACTGGCCGCGGTCCGCTCGGATGCCAACTCCAACAAGGCCAATGGCGACGCCAGCCAGCCCGGCAATCAGGTCAACAACCCGATGCTGAGCCCGTCGCAACTCGGCTTCAACGGCAGCCTGTCCAGCCTGTTCGGCGGCGGCAACAAGGCCGAGACCGCGCCGTTCACCGGCGAACCGACCCGCGAGACGCTGACCCAGCCGCCCGCCGGCTATCAGACGCCGTCGCCGAATTTCGCCTACGGCACCGGCCCGAAGGAAGCGCTCGGCAACAAGCGCATCGACGTGATGTCGGGCAAAGAAGTCAGCAATTGAGCCGACGCTCCGGGCTTAGCATAGAGCTCGACACCTTCCGCGGGATGCGGCTGCGCCGCATCGCTCTCGATCAAATCACATCGCCGACGGCCGAGGCTGCGCCACATGCTGGCGTGCTGCCGCGTTCTGCTGCCTGTCCGATCCGACTTCTCCCACCGGGATGATCCCCTGCCCATGACAGCTTTCGCTTCTCCGCTGCGCACCGTCTTCGCCGTTCTCGCCACGCTGTGTCTCGCCGGCGCAGCGAGCGCTCAGACGGTGACGGCCAATCCACCCGCGACCTTCACGCTGCCGAACGGCCTCAACGTCGTGGTGATCCCGGATCACCGCACGCCGGTAGTGACGCAGATGATCTGGTACAAGGTCGGCTCGGCCGACGAGACGCCCGGCAAATCCGGACTGGCGCACTTCCTCGAGCATCTGATGTTCAAGGGGACGGCGAAGCATCCGGTCGGCGAGTTCTCGCAGACCGTGCTGAAGATCGGCGGCAACGAGAACGCGTTCACCTCGTTCGACTACACCGGCTACTACCAGCGCGTGCCGCGCGACCAGCTCGAGCGCATGATGGAGTTCGAAGCCGACCGCATGACGGGCCTCGTGCTGAAGGACGAGAACGTGCTGCCGGAGCGCGACGTCGTGCTCGAAGAATACAACATGCGGGTTGCCAACAATCCGGATGCGCGGCTGACCGAGCAGATCATGGCGGCGCTGTATCTCAACCATCCCTATGGTCGGCCGGTGATCGGCTGGCATCAGGAGATCCAGAAGCTCGACCGCGACGACGCGCTGGCGTTCTATCGCCGCTTCTACGCGCCCAACAACGCCACGCTGGTGATCGCCGGTGACGTCGAGGCCGATCAGATTCGTCCGGCGATCGAACGCATCTACGGCGGGATCCCGCCGCAGCCGGCGATCCCGGCGCAGCGGGTGCGGCCGCAGGAGCCGACTCCGGCCGGCCCGCGCACCGTGACGCTGGCCGATCCGCGCGTCGAGCAGCCGAGCGTGCGGCGCTATTATCTGGCGCCGTCGGCCCACACCGCCGCCAAGGGCGAGAGCACCGCGCTGGAGGTGCTGGCGCAGCTGATGGGCGGCGGCAGCAATTCGTATCTCTATCGCGCGCTGGTGATCGACCGGCCGCTCGCGATCAGCGTCGGCGCCAACTATCAGGGCACGGCGCTCGACGATACCCAATTCGTCGTCGCGGCGACGCCGAAGCCGGGCGTCGAGTTCTCGGAAATCGAGAAGGCGATCGATAACGTCATCGCCGACATCGTCCGCAATCCGATCCGCTCGGAGGATCTCGAGCGGGTGAAGACGCAACTGATCGCCGAGGCGATCTACGCGCAGGACAATCAGGCGACGCTGGCGCGCTGGTACGGCGCCGCCGTGACGTCGGGACTGACGGTGCAGGATATTCAGACCTGGCCGGATCGCATTCGTGCCGTCACTGCCGAAGAAGTGCGCGCCGTGGCGCAGCAATTCCTCGACCGCAACCGCTCGGTCACCGGCTATCTGGTCAAAGGCACGCTGCCGAAGCCCGAGGAGAAGCGCTCGTGAGCATCACCCGTCGTTTCGTCAAGCGCGTCGCGCTCGCCGCAGCTCTCACGCTTGCTGCCGCATCGCCCAGCCTCGCCGCGGCCAAGATCCAGAATTTGGTGACGCCCGGCGGCATCCATGCCTGGTTCGTGCAGGACGCCACGGTGCCGCTGATCTCGATGGAGTACTCGTTCGACGGCGGCGCCAGTCAGGACCCGGCCGACAAGCCCGGCGTCGGCCACATGGTGGCGAATTTGCTCGACGAAGGTTCGGGCGACATGGATTCGGCCACCTTTCACGAGCGGCTCGACCGCCGCGCCATCCAGCTGTCCTACAGCGTCACCCGCGATTACTTCCGCGGCTCGCTACGGATGCTGAAGGAAAACCGCGACGAGGCGTTCGGCCTGCTGCACACCTCGCTGACCGCTGCGCGGTTCGAGGCCAAGGACGTCGAGCGCATCCGCGCGCAGCTGATCTCGACGCTGCGCCGCCAGTCGCTCGATCCGAACACCATGGCGACCCGCAAGTGTCTGCAGGTCGCGTTCGGCGATCATCCTTACGGCCGGCCGTCGACCGGCACGCTGGAGAGCCTGCCGAACGTCACGGTCGACGATATGAAGAATTACGTCGGGAAGGTGCTGGCCAAAGATACGCTGAAGATCGCCGTGGTCGGCGACGTCGATGCCGACACGCTGGCGAAGCTGCTCGACGCGACCTTCGGCAGTTTGCCGGCGAAGGCTCAGCTCGCGCCGGTGGCCGACATCGTCGCCACCAAGCCGCCGCAGCGCAGCTTCGTGGCTCTCGACGTGCCGCAGACCACGGTGATGTTCGGCGGCCCCGGCTTCAAGCGCCACGATTCGGATTTCATTGCCGGCTATGTCGTGAACCACATCCTCGGCGGCGGCTCGCTGTCGTCGAGGCTGTATCGCGAAGTCCGCGAGAAGCGTGGCCTGGCCTATTCGATCTACGAGTCGATGGTGTGGATGGAGCACTCCGCGCTGTTCACCGGCGCCACTGGCACCCGCGCGGACCGCGCCACGCAAAGTATCGAGGCGATCGAGGCCGAAGTGAAGCGGATGGCCGAGCAGGGGCCGACGCAACAGGAACTGGACGAAGCAAAGTCGTATCTCAACGGCTCGCAAATGCTGTCGCTGGATACATCTGCCAAGCTCGCCCAGGCGATGCTTCAATATCAGAACGACGGCCTGCCGATCGACTACATCGACCATCGCAGCGAGGTCATCAACGCCGTGACCCTCGACGACGCCAAGCGCGCCGCCAAACGGCTGTGGTCGGATGGCCTGCTCACCGTCGTGGTCGGCCGCACGCCGCAAGCCGCTGCCGATCCGAACGCCGTCAAGCCGGCCGGCGCTGCTCCGCCGCCGCGGGCGAATTAGTTATAGGCACCGGGCGGCGTTCGGTTCGACCCTCTCACCGGGCACGGCTTAACCTCTCCCCGTGCGGGGAGAGGTCGACCGGCGCAGCCGG
>NZ_JBMDXE010000374.1:0-8586 GCF_048594845.1 Rhodopseudomonas sp.
TAGAAGCCGAACAGGATGGTCAGCACCACGAACGGAGCCAGGATGACGCTTTCGCGCAGCGTCAGATCCTTGATCGAGGCGAGCGACGGCTTGGTCAACGCGCCGAACACCACCTTGCGATACAGCCACAGCGCGTAGGCCGCCGACAGAATGACGCCCAGCGCCGCGAAGGTCGCGGTCGGGATGTTGGTCCGGAACGTGCCCATCAGCGTGAGGAATTCGCCGACGAAGCCCGAGGTTCCCGGCAGGCCGACATTGGCCATGGTGAACACCAGGAACACGAAGGCGTACAGCGGCATGCGGTTGACCAGCCCGCCATAGGCGGCGATCTCGCGGGTGTGCATGCGGTCGTAGATCACGCCGACGCAGAGGAACAGCGCGCCCGACACGATGCCGTGCGAGATCATCTGGAACACGCTGCCGGCGACGCCCTGGGTGTTGCCGGCGAAGATGCCCATGGTGACGAAGCCCATATGCGCGACCGAGGAGTACGCGATCAGCTTCTTGATGTCCTCCTGCATCAGCGCGACCAGCGAGGTGTAGACGATCGCGATGACCGAGAGCGTGTAGACCAGCGGCGCGAAATACACCGAGGCGTCGGGGAACATCGGCAGCGAGAACCGCAGGAAGCCGTAGCCGCCCATCTTCAGCATGATCGCGGCCAGCACCACGGAGCCCGCGGTCGGCGCCTCGACGTGCGCGTCGGGGAGCCAGGTGTGCACCGGCCACATCGGCATCTTGACCGCGAACGAGGCGAAGAATGCCAGCCACGCCCAGGTCTGCAGATTGCGCGGCAGCGCGGTGGTCATCAGCGTCGGGATGTCGGTGGTGCCCGCCGTCCAGTACATCGCCATGATGGCCAGCAGCATCAGCACCGAGCCGAGCAGCGTGTACAGGAAGAACTTGAACGAAGCGTACACCCGGCGCGGACCGCCCCAGACGCCGATGATCAGGAACATCGGGATCAGGCCGCCTTCGAAGAACAGATAGAACAGCACCAGATCCAGCGCCGAGAAGGTGCCGATCATCAGCGTTTCAAGGATGAGAAACGCCATCATGTATTCGCGCACCCGGAACGTCACCGACTTCCAGCTGGCGAGGATGCAGAACGGCATGATTGCCGTCGTGAGGATCACCAGCGGCAGCGAAATGCCGTCGAGACCCATGTGGTAGTTGATCGTATTGCCGAGCCAGGGCGCCTTTTCGACGAACTGGAAGCCCGGGTTCGACGCGTCGAACCGCGCCACCAGGATCAGCGACACCGCGAAGGTGATCAGCGTGGTCCACAGCGAGATCCAGCGCGCGTTGCGGCGCGCGGCCTCGTCGTCGCCGCGCGCCAGATAGACCAGCAGCGCGCCGACCAGCGGCAGGAAGGTGACGACCGAAAGAATGGGCCAGGTCATGATTGAAGCCGACATTACCGGCCTCCCCCGCCGAGCATGAACCAGGTGATCAGACCGGCCACGCCGATCAACATCGCGAACGCATAGTGGTAGAGATAGCCGGTCTGCAGCTTGACGACCCCGCGGGTGACGTCGAGCACGCGGGCCGAGATGCCGTCGGGGCCGAGGCCGTCGATCAGCATGCCGTCGCCCTTCTTCCAGAGCTGGCGGCCGATCCATTTCGCGGGCCGCACGAAGATCACATCGTACAGCTCGTCGAAGTACCACTTGTTGAGCAGAAACTTGTAGAGCAGCGGATGCTGGTTCGCGAGCTCGACCGGCAGATACGGCCGGCGGATGTAGAACAGATACGACACCAGGAAGCCCACAACCATCATTACCGTCGGCAGATAGGCGATGCCGGCGGGGATGTGGTGCATCTCCTCGATGATGTGCGGGTGCATCTTCAGCGACTCGCGGAAGAACTCCTCGACGCCGTGCCCGGCGAACAGCTCCTTGAACGGATAGCCGGCCGCCAGCGCGCCGAAGGCGAGCACGAACAGCGGGATCGTCATCGGCAGCGGGCTCTCGTGCGCGGCCTCGTAGTGCTTCCGATCGGCCGGCTCGCCGTGGAACGTCTTGAAGATCAGACGCCACGAGTAGAACGAGGTCAGCAGCGCGGCGACGACGGTCATCAGGAAGCCGTAGAAGGCCATCGGGTTATGCGACACGTACGCCGCCTCGATGATCGCGTCCTTGGAGAAGTAGCCGGCGGTCAGCGGGAAGCCGGTCAGCGCCAGAGTGCCGATCACCATCACCGCATAGGTGAAGGGGATGCGGTCCTTCAGGCCGCCCATGTGGCGGATGTCCTGCTCGTGATGCATCGCGTGGATCACCGAGCCGGCGCCCAAGAACAGCAGCGCCTTGAAGAAGGCGTGCGTGAACAAGTGGAACATGCCGACCGAATAGGCCCCTGCTCCCAGCGCCACGAACATGTAGCCGAGCTGCGAACAGGTCGAATACGCCACGATCCGCTTGATGTCGTTCTGCACCAGACCGATCGTCGCCGCGAACAGCGCGGTGGTGCCGCCGAAAAACATCACCACGGCCTGGGCGTTCGGCGCCAGTTCGAACAGTGGCGACATCCGCGCGACCATGAAGACGCCGGCGGTAACCATGGTGGCGGCGTGGATCAGCGCCGACACCGGGGTCGGGCCTTCCATCGCGTCCGGCAGCCAGGTGTGCAGCAGGAATTGCGCCGACTTGCCCATCGCGCCCATGAACAGCAACAGGCAGGCCAGCGTCAGCGCGTCGGCGTGCCAGCCGAAGAAGTTGATGGTCTTGCCGGTCAGCCCGGGCGCGGCCGCGAAGATGGTGTCGAAATCGGTCGACGCCACCAGCACGAAGATCGTGAAGATGCCGAGCAGGAAACCGAAGTCGCCGACGCGGTTGACCACGAAGGCCTTGATGGCGGCGGCGTTGGCGGACGGCTTTTGGTACCAGAAGCCGATCAGCAAATAGCTCGCCAGACCGACGCCTTCCCAGCCGAAGAACAGCTGCAGCAGGTTGTCGGCGGTCACCAGCATCAGCATCGCGAAGGTGAACAGCGACAGATAGCCGAAGAACCGCGGACGGTGCGGATCCTCGTGCATGTAGCCGATCGAATACAGGTGGACGAGCGACGACACCGTCGTCACCACCACCAGCATCACCGCGGTGAGCGTGTCGACGCGCAGCGTCCACGCGACCTGCAGATCGCCCGAATTGATCCAGGGCAACACCGGGACGCGGATATCGTGGTGCATGAAGCCGACGTCGACCAGCGTCATCCAGGACAGAGCCGCCGAGATCAGCAGCAGCGTCGTGGTGACGATCTCGGCCAGCCGGGAGCCGGCGGCGGCGGGCTCGACCGGGCCGTGGGCATGATCGTCATGGGCATGGTCGTCGTGACCATGCGCGGCGTGCGCGTGGGCGTCGTGGCCGACCGGCTCGGAATGGGTCTCGTGGATCACCGCGGCGTCGCCGCCGACCGGGGCCGCGTGACCATGGCCGTGACCGTGATCGTCATGATGCTCGACGGTGTCGCCGCTCGGGTTGCGGGCGTGCGCTCCGACTAGGGCGATGACGGCCGCGATCAGCGCACCGATCAGCGGCAGGAATACGATAGCCTGGATCATGCGCGCGCCTTCGCCTCGAGCCGGATCGCGTCGCGGGTCAGCGACGGGTGATGAACGATCATGCCCTAGCCCTTCATCAGGTTGATATCTTCAACCGCGATCGTGCCGCGGTTGCGGAAGAACACCACGAGCACCGCGAGGCCGATCGCGGCCTCGGCCGCGGCCACGGTCAGCACCAGCAGGGCGAACACCTGGCCGACGATGTCGTTGAGGAAGATGGAGAACGCCACCAGGTTGATGTTCACGGCGAGCAGGATCAGCTCGATCGACATCAGGATGATGATGACGTTCTTGCGGTTGAGGAAGATGCCGAGGATGCCGAGCGTGAACAGCACGGCCGCGACCGACAGGAAGTGACCCAGACCGATCTCGTTCATCGCACCCACTCCGCAGAGTCGCCGTCGGACAGTCCCTGCCCCGGCTTGACCTTACGCACGGCCATCGCGGTCTCCTTCGACCGCGCATTCTGCTCGGCGATGTTCTGCCGCTTCACCGACTTCTTGTGACGCAGCGTCAGCACGATCGCGCCGATCATCGCCACCAGCAGGATCATGCCCGAGATCTGGAAGTAATGGATGTAGCGCGTATACAGCACCAGGCCGAGCGCCTCGGTGTTGGTGACGCCCGCCGGGATCGGCGCCGTGATCGTCTTGGTGACGGTCGGCGTGATCACCCAGCCGCCAGCCCGCAGCAGCAGTTCGGCGAGGAAGATGAAGCCTATCAACAGGCCGAACGGGAGATATTCGAGGAAGCCTTCGCGCAACCGGCTGAAGTCGACGTCGAGCATCATGATCACGAACAGGAACAGGACCGCGACGGCGCCGACATAGACCACGATCAGGATCATCGCCAGGAATTCGGCGCCCATCAGCACGAACATGCCGGCGGCGTTGACGAACACCAGGATCAGGAACAGCGCGGAGTGCACCGGGTTGCGCGCGAACACCACCATGACGGCGGCGGCGATCGCGGCGCCGGCGTAGAGATAGAAGAACAGGACTGGCATGGACATGGCGTCAGCTCACCGGTACGGCGCGTCGAGTTCGATGGACTTGGCGATCTCACGCTCCCAGCGATCACCGTTCGCGAGCAGTCTGGCCTTGTCGTAGTACAGCTCTTCGCGGGTCTCCGTGGAGAACTCGAAGTTCGGCCCCTCGACGATGGCGTCGACCGGGCACGCCTCCTGGCACAGACCGCAATAGATGCACTTCACCATGTCGATGTCGTAGCGCACGGTGCGGCGGGTGCCGTCGTTGCGCCGCGGACCGGCCTCGATGGTGATCGCCTGCGCCGGGCACACCGCCTCGCACAGCTTGCAGGCGATGCAGCGCTCTTCGCCGTTGGGATAGCGGCGCAGCGCGTGCTCGCCGCGGAAGCGGGGCGAGATCGGGTTCTTCTCGAAAGGATAATTGATCGTCGGCTTCGGCTTGAAGAAATAGCGCATGGCGAGGAAGAACGCCGATACGAATTCCGTCAGCAGCAGCGAGCGGGCGGTTGCGTTGATGTTCATAGAGGCCTCATTTCGGCGCGAGCCCCGCGAATTGCAGGACGGCGGCGACGATCACCACCATCGCCAGCGACAGCGGCAGGAACACCTTCCAGCCGAGCCGCATCAGTTGGTCGTAGCGGTAGCGAGGCACGATCGCCTTCGCCATCGCGAACAGGAAGAACATGAACAGGACTTTGAGCGCGAACCAGACGATGCCCGGCACCCATGTGAACGGGGCGTAAGGCACCGGCGGCAGCCAGCCGCCCAGGAACAGGATCGTGCCCATCGCGCACATCGTGACGATGGCGACGTATTCGCCGAGCATGAACAGCAGATACGGCGTCGACGAGTATTCGACCATGAAGCCGGCGACCAGTTCCGATTCCGCTTCGACGAGGTCGAAGGGCGGGCGATTGGTCTCGGCCAGCGCCGACACGTAGAACACCACGAACATCGGGAACAGCGGCAGCCAGTACCAGCCGAGCATGCCCCACTTCGAGTTCTGCGCTTCGACCACCGCGGTCAGGTTCAGCGAGCCGACGCACAGCAGCACGCAGATCACCACGAATCCGATCGAGACTTCGTAGGACACCATCTGTGCCGCGGAGCGTAGCGCCGCGAGGAACGGATACTTCGAGTTCGACGACCAACCGGCCATGATGATGCCGTAGACCGACAGCGACGACACCGCGAGGATGAACAGCACGCCGACATTGATGTCGGCGATCACCCAGCCGGCGTTGACCGGAATGACGGCCCACGCCGACAGTGCCAGCACGCAGGTCACCAGCGGCGCCAGCAGGAACACGCCCTTGTTGGCGCTGTCCGGAACCGTCGGCTCCTTCAGCACGAACTTCAGCAGGTCCGCGAAGGATTGCAGCAGGCCCCACGGGCCGACCACGTTGGGACCGCGCCGGATCTGCACCGCCGCCCAGATCTTGCGGTCGGCGAGCAGGATGTAGGCGATCGAGATCAGCAGGATGACCAGCAGCAGCACGCTCTGGCCGATCACGATGATCAGCGGCCACAGGTTGGTCATGAAGAAATCAGCCATCGGTCCTGCCTATTCCGCCGCCGTCAGCATCTGGCCGGAGGCGAGACGGGAGCATTCCGCCATCACCGCGGAGGCCCGCGCGATCGGGTTGGTCATGTAGTAATCCGCAATCACCGGCTTGAACGGCGCCTTGTCGATGCTGCCGCCCGCGGCGGCCAGCGTGCGCACGGCGCCGGCGTCGCCGGCTTCGATCTGGTCGACGCGCATCAGGTGCGGCACGGCGGCGAAGATCGCCTTGCGCAGCGCAGCCAGCGAGTCGTAGGGCAGCTTGGCGCCGAGCGCTTCGGACAGCGCGCGGATGATCGCCCAGTCCTCGCGCGCGTCACCCGGCGGGAACGACGCCCGGTTGGCGATCTGCACCCGGCCCTCGGTGTTGACGTAGATGCCCGACTTCTCGGTGTAGGCCGCGCCCGGCAGGATCACGTCGGCACGATGCGCGCCGCGATCGCCGTGGGTGCCGATATAGACGACGAAGGCGCCTTCCGGCAGCTTCACCTCGTCGGCGCCGAGGGCGAACACGACGTCCATCGCGCCCTGCGTCGTCATCTGCGCAAGATCCTTGGCGCCCTCGCCCGGCGCGAAACCGATGTCGAGCGCGCCGACGCTGGAAGCGGCCGGATGCAGAACGGCGAAGCCGTTCCAGCCGTCCTTCACCGCGCCGATATCGCCCGCGAGCTTGGCTGCGGCCGCCAGCAGCGCAGCGCCGTCACGCCGCGAGGTCGCAGCGGCACCGATCAGCACGATCGGATTCTTGGCGTTCTTCAGCGTCTCGGCGAAGGAGTGCTTGCCGGCCGCGAGGTCGGCGAGCGTGTCGGCGCCGGCGCCAAGATAGTCGTACGAATAGGTCAGCTCGGCCTGCTCGCCGATCACGCCGATCGCCAGCTGGCCGGTCCGCCAGCGCTTGCGGATGCGCGCGTTGAGGATCGAGGCTTCCTTGCGCGGGTTGGAGCCGATGATCAGCAACGCGTCGGCCTGCTCGATGCCGGCGATGCTGGGATTGAAGATGTAGGACGCCCTGCCCGCCTTCGGATTGAAGGCCGCAACGCTCTCGGCGGCCACGTTCGACGAGCCGAGCTGCGCCAGCTGTTGCTTGAGCGCGAACATTTCCGCGACCGCGGCGAGATCGCCGGCGATCGCGCCGATCTTCCTGGCGTCGGCCGCAGCGACCTTGGCCTTGATCAGGCCGAACGCTTCCGGCCAGCTCGCCGGACGCAGCTTGCCGCCGTCGCGGACGTAAGGTTGGTCGAGCCGCTGGGTGCGCAGGCCATCGACGACGTGGCGGGTCTTGTCGGAGATCCACTCCTCGTTGATCGCCTCGTTGACGCGCGGCAGGATGCGCATCACTTCGCGGCCGCGCGTGTCGACGCGGATCGCCGAACCGACGCCGTCCATGACGTCGACCGACTGCGTCTTGCCGAGCTCCCACGGCCGCGCCGCGAAGGCGTAGGGCTTCGAGGTCAGCGCGCCCACCGGGCAAATGTCGACGAGATTGCCCTGCAGCTCCGAGGTCAGCGCGCTCTCGAGGTAGGAGGTGATCTCCATGTCCTCGCCGCGGCCGATCGCGCCCATCTCCGGCACGCCGCAGACTTCTGCGGCGAAGCGCACGCAGCGGGTGCACTGGATGCAGCGGTTCATCGAGGTCTTGACCAGCACGCCGAGATACTTGTCCTCGACGGCGCGCTTGTTCTCTGCGAACCGGCTGGTGTCGACGCCGTAGCCCATCGCCTGATCCTGCAGGTCGCACTCGCCGCCCTGATCGCAGATCGGGCAGTCGAGCGGATGGTTGATCAGCAGGAATTCCATCACGCCCTCGCGGGCCTTCTTTACCATCGGAGACTTGGTGTTGATCTCCGGCGGCTCGCCGTTCGGACCCGGACGGCAGTCACGCACGCCCCAGGCGCAGCTCGCGACCGGCTTCGGCGTGCCCTTCAGCTCGACCAGGCACATGCGGCAGTTGCCGGCGATCGACAGCCGCTCGTGATAACAGAACCGCGGAATCTCGGCGCCGGCCGACTCGCAGGCCTGCAGCAGCGTGTATTCCGGCGGAACCTCGACTTCCTTGCCGTCGACGATGAGCTTGATCATGGCTGTTACTCCGCCGCCACCATATGCGCCGGATCGAGCACGCCCTGGTCGTCGAGCGTGGCCTTGCGCGAGAAATCGTCGATGCGGCGCTCGATCTCCGGACGGAAGGCGCGGATCAAGCCCTGGATCGGCCAGGCCGCGGCGTCGCCGAGCGCACAAATGGTGTGACCTTCGACCTGCTTGGTCACTTCGAGCAGCATGTCGATCTCGCGCTTGTGTGCGCGTCCTTCGACCATGCGGCTGAGCACGCGCCACATCCAGCCGGTGCCTTCGCGGCACGGCGTGCACTGGCCGCAGCTCTCATGCTTGAAGAAGTAGCTGATGAGGGAGATGCCCTTCACCAGGTCGGCGTCGTTATCGAACACGATCATCGTCGCGGTGCCGAGCATCGACTTGTAT
>NZ_JBMDXE010000375.1:0-28809 GCF_048594845.1 Rhodopseudomonas sp.
AAGCCGGGCAGAGCTGGTCTGCTCTGCCCGGGTATTTCAGACATCAACCTGCTCGGCCATCGCGAGAGCGTCGTCGACTTCAATTCCGAGATATCTGACAGTACTCTCGACTTTCGTATGTCCAAGGAGCAGCTGTACCGCCCGGAGATTTCCGGTTCGGTGGCAAATCAGTGTCGCTTTGGTCCGCCGCAATGAGTGGGTCCCGTAGAAGCTTGCATCCAATCCGATGCTTTAAACCCATTCCTTCGCCAGGCGTGCGTACTGCCGGGTGGTCATGGGCTGGTCCGGGTGTCGTCGGCCCGGGAACAGGAAACCCCGCCCCGCAGTCTTCCTCGTCCTTAAATAGGCATCAACAGCGTCGCGCGTCTGCTCGGTCAATTCAAACTTGACCGGATGTCCGGTTTTCGGTTGTCGGACCAGCGCTCGGTCGATGGCCAAGCCGTGGGGCGCAACGTCTTCAACCCTCAGCTTGACGAGGTCGCATCCCCGCAGCTTGCTGTCGATAGCAAGATTGAACATCGCGAGTTCGCGCGTCCGCTCTTCCATCTGAAGCTTGCTCCGGATTGCCCAAACGTGTTTCGTCTGGAGCGGCGGCTTGGGCCCGATCAGTTTTCCCTTATTCCACGGGACCACGTGGCCGGACCGCCCAATTTCTTCGGTGCTCTGCATAGCCAGTCTCCTTTGCTGGAAAGAGAACAGGCCATCTTAGCGCGGACTGGCTTCCTTCGGAGCGATCCGGCCAACACACCCGAGGCCGGGCAACGTCCTTCGGCGTCTTTGACCCAAAGCGGACACGCCGGTTGTTGAAATCCCTCCAATAGGATTCCAACGGGAACGACTTTAATGCTCGAGGACGCATAGGCGCCAATCGTCTGCCCTGCAGTTCTGCGGCCAGCTGCCGCCGGTCGCCATGAACAGGCCTGCGGCGTCCGACAGCCGCGTCGCCTCAGCCTGCACGCGCGCCACCGCCGCGTTGAAATAGGTCTGCTGCGCGTTCAGCACCGCGACCTGATTGACCTGCCCGAGCTTGAGCTGCTGACGCACGATATCGAGGCTGGTGCGGGCCACGGTCTCCGCCTTGATGGCCGAGCTCACCAGCCTGGCGTCGATGGCGAGGCTCTGCAATGCGTCGGCGACGTTCTGCAGCGCTGCGATCACGGCCTGACGATATTGCGCGTCGGCCTGCTCCAGCGCCGCCTCGGCGGCGTGCTGCTTGTTGAGCAGCGTCATGCCGTCGAAGATCGGCTGGGTGGCGTTGGCGGCGAGCACGTAGAAGCCCGTGCCGGGCGCGAACAGCTGGGCGAATTTATAGGCGCTGGCGCCGGCGCTGCTGCCGCCGATCGCGATGTTCGGCAGCCGCGCCGCCACGGCGACGCCGACCTGGGCGCTCACCGAATGCAAATTGGCCTCGGCCGCCCGCACATCCGGACGATGCCGGACCAGCGTGGACGGCAGCAGCACCGGAATGTTGCGCGGCAACGTCAGTTGCGCGAGTTCGAAGCGCTGCGGAATGCCGGCGGCCGACGGCTCGCCGGCCAGCGCCGTCACCAGGTCGCGCTGGACCGCGAGTTGCTTCTCGAGCGGCGGCAGCGTCTGCTCGACCTGGGCCAACGCCGCCTGCTGGCTGAGCACGTCGACCTGCGCGGCTTGTCCGGCCTCGAATTGCGATTTGAGGATCTGCAGAATGTCGCGTTCGATCGCGATGATCCGCTGCGTCGCGGCGATCTGTCCGCGCAGCGATGCCTCGCCGATCGCTGCTGTGACGATGTTGGCGGTGAGCGACAGATGCGCCGCCTCCAGCTGGAAGTGCTGCTGCTCGGTGATGGCGTCGAGGCTCTCCACCGCACGCGCGTTCGCACCCCAGATGTCCAGCGTGTAGGCGATGGTGAGCTGGGCGGTGTGCAGCGTGTAGCGCTGCTGCGGCACGTCCGAAGGCTCGTAATTCGACGTGAGCTGCGCCGACGGTCCATAGCTCGCCGCGACCTGCGGAAAGTACAGGCCGCGCTGCGCCAGTGCATTGTAGCGCGCGAGCTTCAGGGCGGCGTCGGCGGCCTGCAGCGACGGATTGTTGGTCACCGCCGCACGGATCACCCGGTCGAGCGGCACCGAGCGAAACGCCGACCACCACCGCGTCGGGATGTCTTCGGCCGCCACGAACGGCGCCCCCTGCTTGCCGCCCGCAGCCGGCAGCGGCGCGGCAGTGTAGCGATCAACGGACGGCGGCGCCGGCGTGATGAAATCAGGGCCGACCGCGCAGCCGCCGAGCAACATGCAGATCGCGGTGGCCATCACGCTGCGCTTGGCGTGCACGCGGCTCATGTCGGCTCCTCCGGCGTCGTTCTGGCGTCCTGCTGAGGTGCCGGGGCCGGATCGCGCAGGAACAGTTTGCGCATCGCCGGCGCCACCACGAGCAGCAGCAACGGGCCGATGAACATGCCGCCGACCACGACGGTGGCGAGCGGGCGCTGCACCTGGCTGCCGATGTCGTGCGAGAGCGCCGCGGGAAATAGACCGACGCCGGCCGAAAGCGCCGTCATCAGCATCGGCCGCATGCGTTGCTCGGACGCCTGCAGCACAGCGTCCGCGGTCGAGACGCCGGTCGCGCGCAGCTCGCGCACATAGGTGATGTTGAGAATGCCGTCCATCACCGCAACGCCGAGCAGCGAGATGAAGCCGATCGCGGCCGAGACGCTGAAATTCAGCCCGGTGAGATACAGCGCGATCAATCCGCCGCCTGCCGCGAACGGAATTCCAACCAGCGCCAGCAGGCTGTCGCGGATGGTGTTGAACAGCGCATACAGCAGCACGAACACCAGCAGCAGGGTGATCGGCACCACGATCATCAGCCGCTGCTTGGCTTCCTGCAGATTGTCGAACTCACCCGACCAAAGCAGCCGATAGCCGACCGGCAACTGCACGGCCTCGGCGACGCGCCTCTGCGCCTCCTCGACGGTACTGCCGAGATCGCGACCGCGCACGCTGAACTTGATCGGGATGTAGCGCTGGCTCTTTTCGCGATAGATGAAGGACGCGCCGGTATCTAGCGAGATCGTGGCGAGTTCGCTGAGCGGGATATAGGCGTTGACGCCGCTCGGCGTCGCGTAGGCGACCTTCAGCTCGCGGATGGCGTCAACGCTCTGGCGGAAGCGCGGATCGAGCCGCACCACGACTCCGAACTGGCGATCGGCTTCGAGCACCGTCGTGGCGGTGCTGCCGCCGACCGCGGCCTGGATCACCGAATTGACGTCGCCGGTGTTGAGGCCGTAGCGCGCCGCGCGTTCGCGATCGACCCGGATGTTGAGATTGGGCTGACCGAGCAGATGAAACACGCCGAGGTCGGCGACGCCGCGGACCTGGGCCATTTCCCGCATCACCTTGTCGGCGAGCTGCTCCAGCACCTGCAGATTGGGGCCGACGATCTTGACCGAGTTGGCGCCCTTTACGCCGGACAGCGCCTCTTCGATGTTGTCCTGGATGTACTGCGAGAAGTTGAAGGTGACGCCGGGCAGCTCGGCGTCGAATTCCTTCTGCAACTGATCGGCCAACATCTCCTTGGTCAGCCCCTTCGGCCACTCGGAGAACGGCTTCACCGGCGCGAACAGCTCGACGTTGGAAAACGCCGAAGCATCGCTGCCGTTGTCCGGCCGGCCATGCTGCGACACCACGGTGATGACTTCGGGATGGCGCAGCAGGATGTCGCGCATCTTGCGGACATAGGTGGTGCCGGCGTCGAGCGACATCGTCGGCGGCATCGCGGCGCGGATCCAGAAATTGCCCTCTTCCAACGCCGGCAGGAATTCGCTGCCGAGCCGCGTCGCCGCGAGACCCGAGATCGCGAGAAACACCAGGCCGGCGATCACCGCCAGCTTCACGCGCGCCAGCGACCAGCGCAATACGGGTTCGTACATCCGTCGCAAGGCGCGGACGATCATGGTCTCGTGCTCTTCGAGCGGCGCCGGCAGCAGCAGCGACGCCAGCACCGGCGTCACCGTGAAGGTGGCGATCAGCGCGCCGGCCAGCGCGTAGCCGTACGTCCGCGCCATCGGCCCGAAGATCTGGCCTTCGACGCCCTGCATGGTGAACAACGGCACGAACGCCGTCACCGTGATGGCGGCGGTGAACAGTACAGCCTTGTCGACCTGCAAGGCGCTGGCGAAGATCATCTTCAGCCGCTCGGTCCAGACCGGCCGCTCGGGCGACGGCTCGGTCATCGAATCGCGGCTAGTCGTCTCGAGCGCGGCCAGCATGCGGAGTTGCTGGACCGCCGGCGACTGCAGATTGCGGAAAATGTTCTCCATCATGATCACGGCGGAATCGACGATGATGCCGAAATCCACCGCGCCGAGCGACAGCAGATTGGCGTCCTCGCCGCGCAGCACGAGAATGATGATCGAGAAGAACAGCGCGAACGGAATATTGGCGCTGACGATCAGCGCGCTGCGCAGATCGCCGAGGAAGATCCACTGGATCAAGAACACCAGCAGACAGCCGAACACCAGATTGTGCAGCACCGTGTGGGTCGTCACCGCGACTAGCACGCTGCGGTCGTAATACGGCACGATCTTCACGCCGGGCGGCAGGCTGCCGTCGCTGTTGAGCCTCGCGACCTCGTCCTGCACGCGCGGCACGATGTCGTTGGTGTGCTGGGTACGGCCCATCACCACGATGGCGGCGGCGACATCGTCGCTCTTGTCCCGCCCGGCGATGCCGAGCCGAGGTACGAACCCCACCGAGACTTTGGCGACGTCCTTGACCTGGATCGGCAGGCCGCCCGACTGGGTGAGGACGACGTTCTCGACGTCTCGAACCTTGTAGCCGTTGGCGATCGAATCGTCGCCGCCGCTGTCGATCAGTCCGATGCCGCGAATGTTCACCGATTGCTGGCCGATGGTGATCTCGCGGGCGCCGACATTGATGTTGGCATTGCCCAGCGCCGTGACCAGCTGCGGAACGGTGATGTTATAGGATTCGAGCTTCTGCAGATCGGCATCGACGTTGAACTGCTTGGTGGTGCCACCCCAGGCATTGATCTGCACCACGCCCGGCACCGTCATCAGCCGCCGCGCCACGACGTAGTCCTGCACGGTGCGCAAATTGGTCAGGCCGTAATTCGGCGGGCCGACGAGCTGATAGCGATAGATTTCGCCGACCAGGCTCGATTGCTGGATGGTCGGCACCAGATTGTTCGGCAGCGTGATGTTCTGGGTGATCGAATTAGCGGTCTGGGTCAGCGCGAAGTAATAGTCGATGCCGTAGCGGAAGGTGACGCGAACGAACGACAGGCCATAGAAGGAGGTCGAGCGGATCGTCTCGACGCCGGGGGTCGGATACAGCCCGACCTCCATCGGGATCGTGTAGTACTTCTCCATCTCCTCGGCCGACAGCCCCGGCGCCTGCGCGGTGATCTCCAGAATCACCGGCGCGGGGTTGGGATAGGCCTCGACATTAAGGCGCAGGAAGGCGGCGATGCCGGCGCCGCTGAAGACGATCAGCGCCAGCACGATGATCGCCTTACGGGTCAGGCAGAACGAGATGAGACCTTTGAGCACGCGGAGCGCCTAGCTGCTGGCCGCGTTGGCCAGCTTGTTGCTCAGGAAGATCGCGCCACTGGTGACCACGAGTTCGCCGGGGGCAACACCTTCGAGGATCTGCCGGCGATCGTCCTGCGCAGTTCCGATCTTGACGGTCCGCCGCTCGAAGACCCGGCGATCACGCGTCACCCAGATCGACATCGTGCCGTCACCCTCGCGCACGACGGCATCCATTTTCAAAGCGGGCGACGTCACCGGCGGACTGACGTCGATCGAGAACGTCGCCAGCATGCCGGGCAGCAGCAGGTTCGACGGATCCTCGATCTCGCTCCGCATCATGCGGCGATGCGTATTCGGATCGATGTTGGCGCCGAGCGTAGTGATCCGGCCACGGAAGATCTTGTCGGGGAACGCTGCGACCTTCACCTCGACCGGCTGGCCGAGCTTGAACATCGGCGCGTCGGTCTCGACCACATTGGCCACCATCCATTTGAGTGACAGATTGGCCAGCGTCAGCGGCGCCGGCGCGTTGCCGGGCTGGACGTAGAGACCAGGCGCGGCATTGCGGGCCGTGACCTGGCCATCGACGGTGCTCCGCACGATCAGGGTCGAATCCACCTTGCGCTCGGCAATAACCCGGTCGATTTCCTCGTCAGTCTTGCCGAAAATGCGCACCGCATTGCGGGCGGCTTTGTAGTTGCCTTCCGCAGTCTGCTGATCCGACGTGGCCTGATCGACGTCGCGCTGGGAGATCCCGCCGATCTTCAGCAATTGGCGCAAGCGGCCGAGCGCGCGGTTCTGCAACTCCAGCACGCCCGCGGAGGCGAGCAACGTCGATTCCGCCTGGAGCAGGTCCGGGCTGTCGATCGTGAACACCGGTGTCCCGGCCTTGACCTGATCACCGATGTTGGCGGTGGCTTCGATGATGCGGCCGGCATAAGGCGTAAAAACCTGCACGAGCAAGTTCTCGTTGTAGCCGATGGTGCCGACCGCATCCTTGGTGATACGAAACTGACGCTGTTCAACCGGCTCGATCATCACTGCGTCGGCCTGCTTGGACGACAACGTGACCGTCTGACGTTGCAGGTCGACGCCGTCGCGCGCCGGAGAAACGGTCACGACCGTATCCGCATCGGCATCCCGGACCAGACCGCTCCCGCGCAAGCTGGCGATCGCCACGACGACAACCGCCGCCGCGATCAGCGCGACGCTTGCGAGAAGGATCGGGCGTTGCCAGCGTCGCGCCATTGTCAACCTATTTCGGCCAAAGCCGGACCAGGAGACCAGCTACCGGGAAACTGCACTAGCAGCGCAAGCTTACATGCACCTTACAGGAATGCTTCGCGACCGAGACTCTCGTGCGATTGCTGGATGGATTACCTCGCCGGCCGGCTCGTGCTAGGAAAGGTGAGCCGCCACTCAATAAATGCTGCTGAGCATGCGCATTTTGATCGTCGAGGACAATATCGAACTGGCCGGCCTGATTTCGCGCGGACTGGCCGCATCGGGTTACGAGCTGGACGTGGTCAACGCGCTCGGCGACGCCCGCCTGGCACTCGCCGGCGTCGGCTATCTGGCGCTGATCCTCGATCTCGGTCTGCCCGACGGCGACGGCATGACGCTCCTGCGCGAGCTGCGCGCCAGGGACGAGCCGATCCCCGTCCTCATCCTGACCGCACGCAGCGGGCTCGACGATCGCGTCGCCGGATTGAAGAGCGGCGCCGACGATTATCTGGTCAAGCCGTTCGCCATTGAAGAACTGGTCGCACGTCTCCAGGCGATCCTGCGCCGGCCGGGACAGTTCCTCGGCCGGTCGCTCAGCCTCGCGAACCTCACCTACGACACCGAAAGTCGCCAAGTCTTCATCGGCGGTGAACCGCGGCTGTTTTCGGCCCGCGAACTCACCGCGCTCGAGATCCTGCTGCGCCGCCAAGGCCGAGTCGTGCCCAAGAAGGCGATCGAGGATCACATGTTCGGCCTGACCGGCGAAGTCGCGTCCAATGCCGTCGAGGTCTATGTGTCGCGACTGCGCAAACAGCTCGACGGTTTCGGCGCCACCGTCGAAGTCCGCACCATCCGCGGCGTTGGCTATCTGCTGTCGGAGGCAAAATAGATGCTGCGCCGCGGCTCGCTCGCCTTTCGCGTGCTGCTGCTGCACGCGGTCGCGCTGACGATCACCGCCGTGATCCTGCCGCTGATCCTGGTCTGGCTGCTCGGTCGCGAAGTCGATCGGCTGCACGAACAGACGATGCGGCGCCAGGCTAAAGTCATCGCTCAGCAACTCTCGACTGATGCGACGGGGCATCTCACGCTCGATCTGCCACAGGATTTGCGCGATCTCTATTCGGCCGCCTATGGGCGCTACGCCTATGCGGTGCTCGATGCGTCCGGCAAGATGCTGTTCAGCTCGAACGGGAGCAGCGCGCCGTTGCTGCCCTTGCCGAAGAAGAATTCGACGTCCGCATTGGCGCCGCTGCCGAGCCGCGATCTGTTCACCGGCGAAGGCATCACCCGGACGATCGGCGGCCAAGTCCTGACCATTCAGGTGGCGGAAGATCTGTCGCATCGCGACGTCATCACCGACGACATCGTCGCCGACTTCTTCCGCACCGTCGGCTGGATCACGCTGCCGATCCTGCTGCTGCTCCTCGCGATTGACATCGTGATCTTCCGCCGCGCCATGCGTCCGTTGGTCGAGGCGTCGGAGCGCGCCGCGGCGATTGGGCCGGCGCGTGCCGGGATTCGCCTGCCGGCCGTGGTCCTTCCGCGCGAAGTGCAGCCGTTGGTCGAAGCCGTCAACCAGGCGTTCGACCGGCTCGAGCACGGCTACCGTGAGCAGCGCCGCTTTACCGCCGATGCCGCGCACGAACTGCGCACGCCACTGGCGATCCTGAATGCACGGATCGAAACGGTCGGCTCCGCGCACGACAACAAGGATCTCCTCCGCAACATTGACACCATGAGCCGCATCGTCGCGCAACTTCTCGACGTCGCCGAGATCGACGGCATGCGGATCGATCCGTCCGAGGTCGTCGACCTGTCGCAGATCGCTGTCGAGATCATCGAACAAATGGCCCCGGTGGCGCTTGCGGCCGGCAAGGATATCGAACTCATCGGCGGCGACGCGCCGGCCGAGGTGCACGCCCACGCCGAGATGGTGCGTCGCGCGCTGCGCAACCTGGTCGAAAATGCCATTCGCCACACGGCCGCCGGCAGCGCCGTCGCCATCGAGGTCGGGCACGACGGCTCCATCAGCGTCCGCGACCATGGGCCCGGCATCGCGCCAGTCGACCGCGCCGCCGTGTTCCAGCGCTTCTGGCGTGGCGACCGCACCCGCAGCGACGGCGCCGGCCTCGGCCTGTCGATCGTCAAGACCGTGATGGACGAGCACGGCGGCGGCATCGAGATCGCCGACGCGACCGGTTCTGGCGCCCGGTTTACCATGCGCTTTCGAGCAGCCCGACAAGAACGATTATCGCCTCAACCTACCTCTTCGTGATGACGCGACGAAGGTCGCTTGCGAAAACCGCCCGTCCGCATTTGGCCATGCGGCACATGGAGGTCGACACACCGATCTGGCCTTTTGCCCCGCCCCACAAAGAAGCAAGTTTTCGATTGTGACGACCAACCGGCTTTTCTCGCGAACCTCCAAGGCGATCGATCGCGCTTCTATTGGCCGTCGGCTGATTGCCAATCAGCTGATAAGCTCAGATAATCCGTTCGGCCGCGAGGACGCTTCGACTAATTTATACATACAAGCTGCGTTCCGAACGAACCGGGCCTCATCAAGGCGTGATGCCCGGACTGATACTTATCAGCCTCCTCCGACGTGAGATCGACAATGCCGCGCGATTACTCAATCCGCTCCTGAAATAGACGGCCCTACTATCGACCAATGGACCCGCCATGTGCGACTTGCGCCGGCGCCCCCCGCTACTTTCTCTTCTGGATATCGCTACCGAACCCCTTATTCGCACTTGACAGAGATACGCACTCTTGATGTTGCCGCGATCCGATCAATAGTCCTACTCCAGGGTTACCTCGGAGACTTGATAAATCGACTCGGATAATGGTGTTGTTAGCTGTCCGACAATCAGCTCCACCAATCGCTAAGAAAGACGAATCTCGACTGAATTCGACGACATCCAATCGTCCTAAGTAATAATACTAGCCTGCCAGCCCCCCCACGACTCAGCCGGCCCTACGTCATTGAAATGAGTACCATCTTTCCGTCCGCCAACACTTCGACAACTAACTGCCTTACAACCGTTAAGATTCGGCACGTCTGCACCCTAATCACAACCCGTTGTCGCCACACTCCAATCCTAGCCACTTGGAGGTGATGGGCTCGGGCTCGGGGGCGAGCTACCGCGGCATAAACTTCAGAGTAGTCGAGAAACCGCTCACGAAGGCGCGGTAACAATCAACAAGGTCTGGCACGATGGCTTTATCAACACCGACTGGGTACTCGGCGGACAACCTCGTCTACCAGGAGAGCTTTGACGGAAATACGCTCAATACCGCGTGGCACAAATACATCACCAGCAAGGCGGCCAACGGCTCGCCCTGGAATTCCTATAACGGCGGCAGCGGTCCGGGCGGCCCCTACGAGGCCGAATTCGACATGCCGGGGCAGGTCTCGGTGCACGATGGTGTGCTCGACATCACATCCAGCAAAGCCCCGATCACGGGCATGAACCAAGGCTCCGTGATGAACTACCCGATGACGTCGGGCGTCGTCAGCAGCTACGGCAATTTCGAGTTCACCGGCGGCCTGCTTCAAGTCAGCATGAAGCAGCCGTCCGGAAACGGCGCCTGGCCCGGCATCTGGCTGATGCCAGGGAGCGGCTCGTCGGCCGGCGACAATTTCGAGATCGACATCCAGGAAGGCGGCTACACCGGCAAGGGCCCGGTGAACCAAGCGTTTCAGTGGCACATCCACACGCCGAACGGCGATCTCGGCGGGGTAATAGACACTGGAGTTGATCTGACGGCCGACTTCCACACCTACGCCATCGATTGGCAGCCGGGGAAGTCGATTACCTGGTATCTCGACGGCAAGCAGATGGCACAGGTCACGAGCGCACAATTGCCGATCCCGAAAGAACCGATGGAGCTCATACTGGACAGCCAATGGGCGAATTCGAAGGCTGCCGGCTGGCATTCGACGGTCGATAGTACGACGCCAACGACCACCCACATGCTGGTGGACGGCGTGCAGCTCTACCAGAAGCCCGGCAGCGGCCACACGGTCAAGGGCGGCAACGTCGATGCTGGGACGACGCCGACCACTCCGACCAATCCGACGACGCCAGTGAATGTGGCACCGAACGTAGCCGCCGTCACGGCACTTCCGGGCGCCGGCGTCGAACATGTCGGCGACAAGATCGCCCTGACGCTCGCTTTCGACGAGGCCGTGACGGTCTCCGGCAAGCCGACTCTGAGCCTCAACGACGGCAGCGTCGCCACTTATGTCAGCGGGTCCGGGACCGACAAGCTGGTGTTCTCCACGACGGTCGCCGCGACCGACCGCAGCACGTCTGCGCTTGCCATCACGGGCGTGAATCTCGCCAACGGCGCGAGCATCAAGGATGCGGGCGGCCTCGCGGCCAACCTCGCGGGCGCGGTGAAGACCTTTACGGGGCTCTCGGTCGATACTTCACCTGTGACTCCGCCGGTCGTCCAGCCGCCTCCAACCTCGGGGCCGACCAAGCCGCTCCTCGTGGTTGCCGACAACACGTTGTCCGTCAGTCCCGGCGGCGCGATCGACCTGGGCATCGATGTTTCCACGACGGACAAGAACGACCTCGTATCCGTGACCATCACGGGACTGCCGCGCTACGAGACGATCACGGACGGGCTCGGCCACGTGCATAGAGGTAATAACATCACGCTGACCGCGGCCGAAGTCGACAGCGGCCTGACGCTCAAATCCAACTATCATGGGACCGGCTCACCCTCGGCAACCCTGTCGGTGACCGCAACTGGCAAGGATCCGGTCACGGGCACGTCCGTAACCTCTCCGGTACAGACCATCACGGTCGTCGATCCGCCAGCCGCTGGCAGCGGCTGGTTTCCGCCATCGGCCAGCGGTGATCACAGCCACGACCAGGGCTTCGCCCTACTGAGCCAGGCGCTGGCAGGAAACCTGCAGAGCAAACCGGACCTGGGCACAATCGCTTCTGCGACCGGCTCGAACGCCGGACACTGGCTGAATCAATCGATTCTGACTCGTCCGTACGGCTAGCCTGATCATGACTGCGTTCCGGGGCCTTGGCCCCGGGACGTTCGTCCGCCCGACCGCAAAGCGGTCGTCCCGCGGATACGAACGCGATCTGTCTCCTTGGCGCAAAGGACTCATCGCAATGGCGATGCCGAACGACGACAACGTTCCATCGAACACGGGGCTGCTGGCTCTCTGGCTGTTTCTGCGCTCCCATGGCCAGAAAATTTCGATCGACGATGTTCGCAGGCTCTGCGACGCGGACTCCGTCGGCCTCCGCGACATGCTCCGCTGCTCCGGAGCGCTCGGGCTCGCGGCGCGCTCGGGCAAGGTCCGCTGGAAGCAGCTGTCGACCCTGCAAGTCCCCCTGATCGCCGCGTTGCGCGACGGCGGCTTCCTGCTCGTCGGCAAGATCGAGGGCAATGAGGCGATGGTATTGCGACCGGCCACGGCACGGCCGGAGCGGATGACACGTAACGAACTGGATACAATCCGGAGCGGCGACGTCGTTTGGGCCGGAGCTCCCGGCATGGGAGAACGCCTGAAGATCAGGCTCTCCGACATCTCCGCAAAGACATCTCGCCAGATCGCCGATCTCTGGCACCATGCGGCTGCAAGGATCGCGTCTTTCCCCGAATTAATCGCCCGCTGGCGCGGGATGATTCCGCCTCCGCACCCCCGTGCCGGATCAACAGCCGCTCCTTGCACGCCGGACCCCGATGAAGCCGGCCTGCGGGCGCTCGTGACGTTGCTACGATGCCATGGCATCGCTGCTGAACCGACGCAGATCCGGCACCAGCTGGGCACCGGCCAGGTCGGCGTCGCCGACATGCTGCGTTGCGCCATCACGTTCGGATTGAAGGCGCGGGTGCTGAAAACCAGTTGGAGCCGATTGGCCGCCACTCCGCTTCCAGGCATCGCGGTGCTGCGCGACGGCGGCTTCTTGATCCTCGGCAAGGTCGCGGATGACAAGATCCTTGTGCAACGTCCGACCATCGCTCAGCCATTGACGATGACGCAGGTCGAACTCGAGGCGGTGTGGGACGGCGACCTCGTGCTGATGGCGCGTCGCGCATCGCTGTCAGACTTCTCTCGCCGGTTCGACATCTCTTGGTTTGTAGGCGCCATTCACAAGTACAGGTATCTGCTCGGCGAAGTCCTGCTGGCGTCGTTCTTCCTGCAGATATTCGCGCTCGTGTCACCGTTGTTCTTCCAGGTCGTCATCGACAAAGTATTGGTCCACCGGAGCATGAGCACGCTCGACGTCCTGATCGTCGGGCTTGTCGGACTGACCCTGTTCGAGGCCGTTCTTGGCACGTTGCGGACCTACGTGTTCTCGCACACGACCAACCGGATCGACGTCGAACTCGGCGCACGACTATTCCGTCACTTGATGGCCCTCCCCATCGCTTACTTCCAGGCCCGCCGGGTCGGTGACTCGGTCGCACGCGTGCGGGAGTTGGAGAACATCCGCAATTTCCTGACAAGTTCGGCCCTGACGCTGGGCATCGACTTGCTGTTCACGTCCGTCTTCCTGGCGGTGATGTTCTATTACGCACCGCTTTTGACATGGCTGGTCATCGCTTCACTGCCGATCTACGTCGCCATTTCGGTGATTGCGACGCCGCTGTTCCGCAAACGGCTCGACGAGAAATTCTCACGCGGAGCCGAGAACCAGGCGTTTCTGGTCGAAAGCGTCACCGGGGTCGAAACCCTGAAAGCGATGGCCGTCGAGCCCCAAATGCAGCGAAAATGGGAGGAGCAACTTGCCGCCTACGTCGCGGCGAGCTTCCGTGTGCTCAACCTCAACAACGTCGCCAGCGAGGCCGTGCAGACGATCAATAAACTCGTCACGGCGGCAACGCTCTATTTTGGCGCCCGCCTTGTCATCAGCGGAGACCTCAGCGTCGGCGAGCTCGTCGCCTTCAACATGATGGCCGGCCGTGTCAGCGCGCCGGTCCTGCGGCTGGCCCAGATGTGGCAGGATTTCCATCAGGCCCGCCTGTCGGTGGACCGGCTTGGTGACATTCTCAACACTCTGCCGGAGCCCGGCTTTCACCCTGGACGCGCCGCGCTGCCGGCGATCCGTGGACACGTAACCTTCGAACACGTTCACTTCCGCTACCGGGTCGACGGTCCACAGGTGCTTCACGACGTGTCCTTCACGGTCCAGCCTGGCCAGATCGTAGGTATCGTCGGTTCATCGGGATCCGGGAAAAGCACGATCGGCAAGCTGCTGCAGCGGCTCTACGTGCCGGAAGGCGGCCGGGTGCTGGTCGATGGCGTCGACCTCGCGATGGTCGACCTGTCGTGGCTCCGGCGCCAGACAGGGGTCGTTCTGCAGGAGAACGTGCTGTTCAACAGTACGATCCGCGAGAACATCGCGCTGTCGGATCCGACCCTGCCAATGGAAAAGGTGATCGCGGCGGCAAAACTCGCCGGAGCTCACGACTTCATCCTCGAACTTCCGGAGGGTTACGACACGGTGGTCGGCGAGCGTGGGTCCAGCCTGTCCGGAGGACAGCGTCAGCGCGTCGCGATCGCCCGAGCCCTGATCACAGATCCGCGCATTCTGATCTTCGATGAAGCCACCAGCGCACTCGACTACGAGAGCGAACGCGCGATCCAGCGGAATATGGCGTTGATCGCCGAGGGACGAACCGTCTTCGTGGTCGCACACCGGCTGTCCACCGTGCGTCACGCGGACCGGATCATTACTATTGAGCGCGGGCGGATCGTCGAGGATGGTGCGCATGACGATCTGATCCAGAGCAATGGCCGCTACGCAAAGCTGCACTACCTGCAGGCAGGTCTCCATGAGGTCCGCTAATCAGAACATCGTTCCCTTCCGCAAGGCAGAGATGCGGCGCCGCGAGCACGAAATTGCCTTTCTGCCAGCAGCACTCGAGATCACCGAGCGGCCCCCCTCGCCGGCCGCGCGGGCACCGGCGGCAAGTATCATCGCGGTGTTCGTCTTCGCGTTGCTGTGGGCATCGGTCGGCAGCGTCGACATCGTAGCGACGGCGACTGGCAAGATCGTGCCGGGCGGTCGGACCAAGCTCATCCAACCTTTCGAGACCGGCGTCGTGCGAGCCATCCACGTCCGGGACGGCCAGACAGTCAAGACCGGCGATGTCTTGATCGAACTCGACCCCACAATGCTTGCGGCCGACCACGAGCGCCAGAGGGGCGACCTGATGGCGGCGGGCCTGGAAGTCGCGAGGCTTCGGGCAGCCCTTCAGGACGACCCGCTCGCGAGCTTCAGACCACCGCCAGGCGCGCAATCAGACCAGGTCGAGATGCAACGCCAGTTCCTGATCAATCAGCGCGCCGAATTCACCTCGAAGCTCGCCGAGATCGGGCGGCAACAGGCACAGAAGGAGGCCGAGCGGGCAACGATCGCGGCCAGCGTCGCCAAGGTTCAGGCGACCATTCCGGTGTTGCAGGAAAAGATCGACATCCATAAGAGCCTGCTCGACAAGGGGCTGGCGTCGCGGGTGGTCTATCTGACCCAAATGCAGGAGCTTGTGGGCCTGCAACAGGACATCCTTGTACTCACCAGCCGGCTGACGGAGGCCGACGCCGCAATCTCGCTGCTGAAGGAAACGCGGGAAAAGACCGCGGTGGAGTATCGGCGCAACATTTACGACGCCCTCGCCAAGGCCGAGCAGAAGGCCAACGAGCTGGCTCAGGATACGATCAAGGCCGAGCAACGAACCCGGCTGCAGCGGCTGACATCGCCGGTCGACGGCACGGTACAGCAGCTTGCCGTTCACACCGTCGGGGGCGTAGTGACTCCGGCCCAGGCGCTGGCCGTGGTGGTGCCGAGCGAGAGCAAGTTGGAGATCGAAGCGACGGTCTCGAACCGCGACATCGGCTTCGTCCATCCCGGACAGGAAGCCGAGATCAAAGTCGATACGTTCAACTTCACACGCTATGGCTTGCTGCAAGGCGAAGTGGTCAGCGTCTCCTCCGATGCCGTCACCCGCGAGGCGCCCCGGGCCGGCCACTTCGACCGTTCCACCGGGGGTGGTTCGGCGGCCTTCGAGCAGCGAGGGCAGGACCTGGAGTACGTCGCACGAGTGGCGCTCGCCCGCACCGACATGCAGATCGACGAGAAGCTCGTGAAGCTCACGCCCGGCATGGCCGTCACGGTCGAGATCAAGACCGGCTCACGCAAGATCATCAGCTATTTGCTGTCACCTCTCGCGCGGTATCGGCAGGAGACGCTCCGCGAGCGCTAGCAAAGAACTGGTCGCCGGTGGACGTCAAGCACAATACGATAAGGTCCTTGCACGGATCCTGCGGAATCGCGCACCGTCGAAGCTTGTCACATTCCCGAGAACTGCATTGCTTTTCATGGCTATGACGCTCAGCAAAGCTGGCGGACGCGAGCCTCGGAATTCGGGCGGAGATCGCGCACTTCTCCCCACGCCGGCGGCATGACATATACTCCTGGCGTTCTCATTCGCGAACGCCTCGAAGATTGTCCGGTCTAGTGCATCACGCGAGGACGAATTTGAAAGCCGGAATTGAATGCTGAGCAGACGCAGCCTTCTTGTGGCGCCGCTGTTTGCCACCGCCACCGGCGCCTACGGTGTCGGGATCGAGCCGCTGCTGCAGACGAACGTCACGCGATACCGAGTGACGCCTGAATCATGGCCAGCAGGCTTGAAACTCAAAGTCGCTGCAGTTGCCGATGTCCATGCCTGCGAGCCGTGGATGGATATCGAGCGGATTGAAGAGATTGTTCACCTCACCAATGGCCTCGGGGCCGATCTGATTGTCCTGCTCGGTGACTACGTGGCCGGCCACAACAAGATCACCGCGATCGTGCCGGACCAGGAATGGGCCAAAGCTCTTGGGCGCTTGCGCGCACCTCTTGGTGTCCATGCGATCCTCGGTAACCACGATTGGTGGGCGGACAAGAAGGCGCAAAGGCTGGGACGCGGGCCGATCGCGGCCCGGCTTGCGCTCGAGAATGCAGGCATCCCGGTTCTGGAAAACGCCAATGCCCGTCTCACCAAGGACGGCCGGGATTTTTGGATAGCGGGCCTTGCCGAGCAGGAAGCTATCCTCGGCTATTCTTCGGGACGTTACGTCAAACGCGGCGTCGACGATCTCGACGCCACGCTGGCGGGAGTGCCCGCCGATGCGCCGGTCGTCCTGCTGGTTCACGAGCCGGACATCTTCCCACGCGTCCCGGAACGGGTTGCGGTCACGCTCGCAGGCCACACGCATGGCGGCCAGGTGCGTCTCCTCGGCAATGCGTTGTTCGCGCCATCGGACCTCAGCCTGACTTACTGTTATGGCCACTTCTTTGAGGGCGGGCGGCACCTGATCGTTTCGGGTGGGCTCGGCTGCTCCTGGTGGCCGGTCAGATTCGGCATGCCGCCAGAAATCGTTCTTGTCGAAATCGAAGGCCCTGCGACCTGACGTCCTTCGCCGAGCCGCGGGACGATTGAAGCCTTCAGGCAAGGCCGCCACTGGCGTCCGAGGGCCCCCTAACCCTTTAGGGGTAGACGGCGAATACTGGTAGCCCGACGACCGGAACAATTGACGAGAAAGGGGTAGTCACGATGGGGCGTTGAGGCATTGCGGTGATTTCAATTCAATCAGCCATCCGCTGATTTGAGACTATCGCGATCATGACGCTGGCTTTCGAAACTGACGGTTTGGTCCTCAAGACCGATGATTTAGAGGTCCTGGCCTTCAAGCTCGACCTGGACCAAGACGCCATTGACGAGATCGGCCTCTGCCTCAACGAGGACGAAAGTCGGCGCGCCATGGGGTTGAGGCTGAGGCAAGATCAGCGCCGCTTCGTCGCGACACGCGGACGTCTTCGGCACTTGCTTGCCGCCCGGCTGGAGATTTGCCCCGCCGACGTCGAATTCGAATACGAGGAGCTTGGAAAGCCCCACCTGTCCTCTCGCATGCGCGATAGCGACCTTCGCTTCAGCGTGTCACGGTCAGCAGACGTCGCGGTCATCGCCCTTACCAACAGCCGGGACGTCGGAGTCGATATCGAGGCAATTCTACCCGTGCCCGAGGCAGACCAGATCGCCTCGCTCTGCCTGTCAGCCGCCGACTACGAATCCTATGCCGCCGTCGATGCGGAGCATCGGCCGAAGGACTTCCTCGAGCGCTGGACTCGATTGGAGGCGGTGGCCAAGGCCTTGGGGTGCGGATTGGGACAGCCGATCGTCTGGAATGAAGAGGATTGGACGGTTACGCGCTTTGTCCCCAGGGCTGGCTACATTGGAACGGTAGTAGTCCGGAATTGAAGTATCGGCCGGGGCAACAACGGCCGTACGATGACGACGGGCGATGAGGAAACCATGAAGCAAGGGATCGGTAGGCCCTTTATTGACGAAATGCTGCAGATCCCCGATCTGCTCGCAATCCTCGCGGCCAAGGATATCAAGGTCTCTGTCGAGCGCGATCGGCTCAGGTGCAGCGCACCAGTCGGCGCGCTGACGGCCGAATTCCGCGATCAGTTGCGGGACCGCAAAGGCGACATCATCGCCTTTCTTAACATGGCTTCAGCCGCGGCCGTTCAGCAGCCGGCAATCATCCCCCTGCAGCCTCACGGGACGCGAACGCCGATCTATGCTGTCCCTGGGCACATCGGAGCACCTTTCTCGTTCCTGGATCTGTCAAAACACCTTGGCGACAATCAACCGTTCTACGCGTTGCAGCCGCCGGGCTTCGACGGACAGAGCGAGCCGATGGACCGGGTTGAAGACATCGCAGCGTATTTTGCCCAGCAGATCATCGACCATCAGCCCGAGGGGCCTTACGTCATTGCCGGCTACTGCTCCGGTGGAGCGACCGCGTTGGAGCTGGCGAAGATCCTTTCCCGGCGCGGGCGGGAGATCGAGTGCGTCGCATTGTTCGGCCCGCTTCATCCAACAACCTACCGGGAACTGCCGCGCCGGCTTTATTTTCTCGCCAGGGGAAGCGCCGATACCATCACGCGCGAACTGGCGAAGCTGCCGAACTTCGGTGCGCGTCTGCAGTATTGTTACGACAGCCTTCGTGGGCACGTTCACTCCCTGCTCACCCGGCTTCGCAGCACCGACATGCCCGCAGTGGTGGACCCGGTGCTCGCGAGCCGCGAGCAGCTCAAATCCACAGCGATCGAGGCTCTCAAGCGGTACATGCCGACGCCCTATGCGGGGCGCGTATGCATTGTTCTTCCGAACAGGGCCTGGCTCAGATCGGGTGCCGCCCCTCATCGATGGCTCCAAGTCGCGCCCCAGGCTGAGTTCTACTTCGGACCGCAGCGTTGCGACGATTTCCGCATGCTGGAGGAGCCGGACGTCCGTGCCATCGCAGAGCTTTATCGCCAGGCCATGCAACAGCCCGATCATCAGACGTGACCTGAGTTTCGGAATTTCGCAGCAGGAGCGTGCCGCATGAACAAGGTGGTATCAATGGCGCTGGACGGCGTAGCAATTACGTTGCCGAGCGATCGTGATCATCGCACGCTTGTGGTGGACTACAACGCCACTGCGGCGCCCTTCCCTTCCGACAAGACGGTCATCGATCTCTTTCGCGACCAGGTGATGCGTACGCCCGATGCCGAGGCGATCCGCTTCGGCGCTGCGACGCAGACGTACCGCGAACTCGACGCCCGTTCGAACCAGTTGACCGCGTATCTGAACTCAGCCGGTGTCGGGCCGGGCCGGATCGTCGCTCTGTATATGGAGCACTCCATCGAAGTCGTCGTCGCGATCCTCGGCATTTTGAAGTCGGGCGCGGCCTATGTGCCGCTGGACGTGGCGACCCCCAAGGGGCGCATCGCGACGATCCTGAAGGACATCAGCAACGGGACCGACGGAGCGAGGCCGGTAGCGGTCACCCAGGCGCGCCTGCAATCCAGCATTTCGTCCGATCTGGCCGACGTTTTCGTGCTGGATGCCGATTTCGGCTCGATTTCCGACCAGCCCGATACAAACCGCCCGTCGGCCGCGGCTCCGGAGCAGCCCGCCTACATCATCTTCACCTCCGGCTCGACGGGCACGCCCAAGGGCGTCGTGATCGAACACCGAAGCCTGGTCAACTACATCTGGTGGGCGGCCCGGATGTATAGCTCCGGCGAAGCTCTCGCATGGCCTCTGTTCTCCTCTCTTGCCTTCGACCTCACCGTCACGACGCTCTTCACCCCGCTCATCACCGGCGGCCGCATCGTGGCCTATCTCGGCGACCCGGGCGTGCAGAACATGGTCGTGCTCAAGGTGGTCGAGGACAATGCAGTCGACATCATCAAGCTGACGCCCGCACATCTCGCGATGATCCGCGGCCCGGGCCTTGCCACGACGAGGCTGCGGAAATTCATCGTCGGCGGGGACGACTTCAAGTCGGAATTGGCCCGCGAGACTAGCACCGCCATTCCGCATCCCGTCGAGATCTACAACGAGTACGGACCGACCGAAGCCACTGTGGGCTGCATGATCCACCGCTTCGATATCGAACGCGACCAGTCCGTATCAGTACCGATCGGCGTGCCGGCGGCCAATATGGGCATCTATGTCCTCGACGAAGGGCATCGGCCCACCGCGCCCGGCATCATCGGCGAGATGTTCATTTCGGGCGTTGGGTTGGCGAGAGGTTACTACCAGCGCCCCGACCTGACAGACGAACGCTTCGTGACGACCGTCGATCCACGGGATGGAATTTCGACACTGCGGATGTACGCGACGGGTGATCTCGCCCGCTGGAGTGCCGACGGGCACCTCGAATTTCTCGGCCGCGCCGACCATCAGGTGAAGATCAACGGCGCACGTATTGAACTGGGCGAGATCGAAGCACGGCTTCTCAACCACCCGCACATTCAAGACTGCGCCGTCGCTGCGATGGCCGAGGATGGCATCGATCGTCTGGTCGCCTACTATGTTTCTTCCACTGCCCTAGCGGCGGCAGACCTGCGGGCACACCTTGCCGAGCAATTGCTGCAGTCGATGATTCCGACGCAGTACGTCCGTCTCGACCGCATGCCGCTCACATCCAACGGCAAAGTAGACCGCAGCTTGCTCCCGCCACCGACCGCGCAAAACAACGAGACCGCCGAGGATTTCGCGGCCCCCGAGACGGAAACCGAGAAGAAGCTCGCGGCGCTGTGGGGCGACCTCCTCAAAGTCAAAGCGATCGGCCGCCACGATAATTTCTTCGAATTGGGCGGCTCGTCGCTTCTGGTGACCCGGGCCATGGCGCGGATGCGAAAGAGTTTTGGTGTCGACGTCCAGCTTCGCAATCTGTTCGAGCGCCCCACCCTGGCGGGACTCGCGGAATTGATCGACGGGATGCGCTGGGTCGCCGCTGCTGGAGCCGCCGCTCCATCGTCGAACGGGCCGACGGAGGAGATCGAACTCTAGCTCACCGCAATCTCGCGAAATCCGCCCCGACATAGGGGCGCTCAAATGTACTGCAGAGGGTAACGACAATGGACAAGGCCTGGGTATCGACGCAAGGACCCGGCCTGCCTTGGGCGGCGGGCGAGTACGAGGCGCTACGCGACCAGGTACGCCGCTTCGTCGAGGAGGAAATCAAGCCTTCTGCACGTCGCTGGGAGCAGGAAGGCTTCGTTCCACGTCCAATCCTGCGCCGCATGGGCGAGCTTGGCTTTCTCGGCATCCGCTACCCGGCCGAATATGGTGGTGCCGAAATGGACGCCGTGGCGTCGGTCGTCTTCGCCGAAGAGCTCGGTCGCTCCACCTATGGCGGCGTCGCCGATACGATCCTCGTCCAGACCGATATGGCTTCCGGCTACGTCTTCCACGACGGCAATAAAGCCCAACGCGACCGCTGGATGCCGGAGATCGTCAGCGGTGCGGTGATCACCGCGGTCGCCATCACGGAGCCGGACGCCGGGTCGGACATCAAGGCGATCCGCACGCGTGCGCGCCGCGACGGCGATTTCTTCGTGCTCGACGGCGCAAAGCTCTACATCACGAACGGCGTTCACGCGGATCTTTACTGCGTCGCGGCGACCACCAATGCCTCGGCAGGCACTAACGGAATTACGATGTTCCTCGTCGAGAAGGGCACGCCGGGCTTCAGCGTCGCCCGCGAACTCGACAAGCAGGGCTGGCGCTCATCGGATACCGCGGAGCTCGTCTTCGACAATTGCCGAATCCCCGCCGACAACATGCTCGGCGCGGAGGGACAGGGCTTCTACGCCATGATGCGCAACCTGCAGAACGAGCGCCTCGTGCTTGCAGCCATGGCTCTGGGCATGGCGGGCGCGGCGATCGACGAGACTCTGGTCTGGCTGAAGGCTCGTCGGGCCTTCGGGGGCGCTCTTTGGGACATGCAGGCGATCCGACACCGTCTCGCGATGCTGTCGGCGAAAGTCGAAGCGGCGCGCGAGTTTCTCTATGCAACCGCCTGGCGCGCGGCGGCAGACGACGATTGCCTGCGAGAGATCTCGATGCTCAAAGCGCTCTGCGGCGAGCTTGTCAACGAGGTCGCCTATGCGTGCGTGCAATTCCACGGCGCCATGGGCGTCATGCGCGAGAGTTCGATCGAGCGGATCGCGCGCGATGCTCGGATGCTGTCCATCGCAGGCGGCGCGACGGAAGTGATGTTGGAAGTGATCGCCTCGCTGATGTGAGTTCGTGAAGCCCCATTCCTTTAGCGTCCGGAGCCTCTGTCATGTGCTCGATCTTCGGCATTTTCGGCCTCCAGGACGATGACGATCGCACGGCCCTGCGTCGGACCTGCATCGATCTTTCGCGGCGCCAGCGCCATCGTGGCCCCGACTGGAGCGGCGTGTACGTCGACGCCGGCGCCATCATGGTCCATGAGCGGCTGTCGATCGTCGATCCGGCCGGGGGCGCGCAGCCACTGCTGTCCGACGACTGCGGCCTGGCCCTGGCCGTCAACGGCGAGATCTACAACCATCTCGACCTGAAGGCTGAACTGATCCAGCCCTACGCCTTCCAGACCGGCTCGGACTGCGAGGTGATCAATGCGCTGTACCGCGAGGACACCCCCGCCTCGTTTCTCAATCGCCTCAACGGAATATTCGCATTCGCGCTATGGGACGCCCAACGGCAGCAGGTGTTGATCGCGCGCGATCCGATCGGCGTGGTCCCCTTGTATTGGGGGCATGACAAGGATGGCCGACTGGTGGTCGCCTCCGAACTCAAGGCGTTGGTCGACATCTGCGCCGATGCCGCGCAGTTTCCGCCGGGACACTGGTATGACAGCGGAACCGATACCCTCACCCGTTACTACGTGAGGCCCTGGCGCGACTACACATCGGTCGAGGGCGTGGCAGCCGATCGCGCCGCGTTGCGCGAGGCCTTCCAACGTGCCGTGCACAGACAACTGATGACCGATGTGCCCTACGGCGTCCTGCTGTCCGGCGGACTTGATTCGTCGCTGGTCGCGGCCGTGGCCGCGCGCTACGCCCGCCACCGCGTCGAGGACAGTGACCGCAGCGAAGCATGGTGGCCGCGGCTGCATTCGTTCGCCATCGGCCTGAAGGGCTCGCCCGACCTAGCCGCAGCAGCAATCGCCGCAGAGGCGTTGGGCACGGTTCACCATGGATTCGAATACACCTTCGAAGAAGGTTTGGACGCGCTGCCGGACGTCATACGCCACGTCGAGACCTACGACGTCACAACCATCCGCGCCTCCACGCCGATGTTCCTGCTGGCCCGGCGAATCAAGGCGATGGGCGTGAAGATGGTGCTGTCCGGCGAAGGCAGCGACGAGATATTCGGCGGCTATTTGTACTTCCACAAGGCGCCCAATGCGCGTGAATTCCACGAAGAGCTGGTGCGCAAGCTCGACGCGCTCAGTAACTACGATTGCCTGCGTGCCAATAAGTCAATGATGGCCTGGGGCGTCGAGCCACGCGTTCCCTTCCTCGACCGGGAATTTCTCGACGTGGCAATGCGCATCGACGCCAAGCACAAAATGGTCGGCCACGGCACGGACGGGGCGCGACGCATCGAGAAGGCGATTCTGCGCGAAGCCTTCGAAGGCTATTTGCCCGAGTCGATCCTGTGGCGTCAGAAGGAGCAATTCAGCGACGGCGTCGGCTACGGCTGGATCGACGGCCTGAAGGCCCATGCCGAAGCCCAGGTCAGCGACCGCGTCATGGCTGCAGCCGACAAGCGCTTCGGTCATAATGCACCGCAGACCAAAGAAGCGTATTACTATCGCCATCTGTTTCAGCTTTTCTATCCGACGCAAGCGGCAGCCGAAACGGTGCCCGGCGGCAAGTCGATCGCCTGCTCATCACCTGCAGCCCTTGCCTGGGATGCCAGCTTTGCCGCCATGGCAGATCCTTCGGGACGCGCCGTAGCGGGCGTTCACCAACGCGCGCTGACCTGATCACCCACGGCCGCGCGGTCGCCTTGCTTGATGCCCTAACTGAACATTGATCTCGACCAGCGCCGATCTGCCGGTCATGGCGGGCACCGGCACAGATACGAGCCCTGAGCAGTAGGCTCAAGGCGGTTGCGCTCCGTCACCGTCCCTTGACGCGCCGCTGCAGCCGCCGCAACTTGCGCCGGAACTCCGCTGCTTCTTCGGCCGACTCGGCCGCCTGCACCCGCTCGGCTTGCAGATCTGCGCGAAGCTTCGCGACCTGGCCGGCAAGCGCATCGGCGCGTTCGCGTTCTTTCTGCGTCGCCTGTTTGATATCGGCGGCTTTCGCTTCGGAGATCTTCTTCAGCTCGGCCGTCTCGTCGCGAAGCTTTGCCACCATTGTCGTTCGGCTATCGAGGTCGCTGCGCGCGGCCGCGAGATCGCGCTCCAAAGCCGCGATCCGATCCTTGTCCTCGGATGAGGCAGGGTTTGCCGCACGAGAGCCCGCGGTCTGCCCACGCGGTTCGGCCGCTTTCTTGGCCTCCTGAGCGGCCCGTGTCTGATTGGCTTCGAGCTCGAGCCGCAGCTTGGCCAGTTCGGCCGCAAGTGCCTCGCTCTTCTCACGTTCCTTCTGAGCGGCCCGTCGGAGATCCGCCACGGCTGTTTCGTAGGTCGTCTTGACCAGAGTGATTTCGTCCTTGGCCCTGGCAGCGAGAGAGACCTGGGCATCCAGCTCGCGCCGCGCCGATGCGAGCTCCTGATCGAGGCGCTCGGATCGCTCGTGTTCGGTCGAGAGATGTTTCAGCAGCTCGATCTCACGCCGAGCACCAGCAAGCTCGATTGCCAGCGGCTCTGCAACGGTCTCCCTCGCCGCTTGCTGGGATCGCTTGGCCAGACTGGCGTCAACGGGAGCTGATGTGGGCGCGCCCGGCTCTGCCGCGAGAGCTGCACTGGCGAGCCATGCCGCCGACAGCAGTAAAGAACCAAATCGCAATGCCTGAACGCGCCGACGCCAGCGGAGAGAGGCACTCGCATCGTTTTCGGTGGGACTAACCATGGGGGACCTGCTCGATTGCGGGCACTATGCACCCCGCTCTCGGGCGATTTCCATGGCCAACATGGAGGACCCCGACTACCCAGATCGGGTTAGAAACTTCCCTTGACCTCACTGCCTAAGCCGCACGATCCGAGCAATTCATGACCAGTTTGCCGAGACGCTGCATGCAACGTCATTTGATCCGCAGAGAAATCCCCATCGCGTAAGGCCCTCAGCAGCCCAGGGAAAATAACTGCTCTTGGATGGCGCGCCAGCGTTTCCGGAAAACGGCTACGCGGGTCATTCACAACGCGAAAGAGGTGCTTCCGAAGGGAAGTTGTGACTCGTCCGATGAAGGAGGACGATGGCACCCTGCATGTCGCCCCATCTTCGTGGGGCTGGATCATCGTGAACGGAGTGCAGCGCGCCATGGGAATTTTTGAGCAAGACGGGCATGTCAGCCCGGCCGCCATTCTCCTCGCGGTGGGGGTCTCGGGCGCGGCCGTGCTGGGAGGCGCGGCGATGAAGAACGCCAATGACTTCGTCGCGGTGGCCGCCGCAGCCCCCACCACAATGCCCGACACATCCAGCGCCGAAGTCATGCGCTCGACCTCGAGCGCGGCATTAGCAGCTGGCCAGCCGGCCACGGAGCTGCCGAAGATGCCGGTCGCGACCGAGGCCGGGAACAGCACAGCGTTCGCCATCGGCGATCGCGTGAAGCTCGCCTTCTACGAGCGAATGGCTGTCGAGGACGATAAATGGGGCCGCGGCGCGTCGGCGATGCGGGGCATCGTTCAACGTCCGGAAATGAGCGGTGAGTACGCGGTCCAGGAGGACGGCACGGTGGCGCTCCCGCTGATCGGGTCAATTCCGGCGGCAGGCCGGTCGCTACAGCAGTTCGTGGCGTCCGTTGCTGAAAGCTCCGAGCAGATCCTCGGGCACAAATTGATGGTCAACATCGTCTCGCTGGAGCGTGCGCCGGTCTACGTGCTCGGTCCGGTCAAAAATTCGGGCTCGTTCAAGTACGCCTCCGGCATCACTGTGCTCCACGCAGTCGCGCTGGCCGGTGGGCTCGACCGCGGTTCGAACGACTCGTACATGAAGATCGAAACCGTCCGGGAAATCCAGAGGCGCAGCGGCGCGGCCGGCTCCATGCTGAAGCTGCTCGCCAGACTCTCGGTGCTGAAGGCCGAACGCGACGGCGTCGCCCCCAGGGTTCCTCCCCAATTGATGGAGTTGGTCGGTGCAGCGGACGCCAAGACCCTGATCGAGGAACAGATCGAGCGTCGCAAGCCGTTGCTGCTGGCCCGCCAGGAGCGGCAGCGCGCGATGACTGGCGCGATCGAAGCTGCCAAGCAGGACCTCGAGCTTTACGGCCGAACAGAAACCCTCGATCAGCTGGTGAAGACACGCCAGGAACGCGTCGACAACATGCGCGCGTTAGTGGAGCGCAACGTTCTCAGCAAAGCGGTGCTCAGCCAAGTGCAGGGTGAACTGTCCGACGCCGAGCAGCGGCGTCAGGATTCCCTCAACCAATACGGGATGGCCAAACAGCGCCTGACCGGAATGCAAGCCGACGCCCTCAAGGTTCAGTCGGACCTAAAGAACGAACTCGCGGTGGAAATCGACGCCATCGAGCGGCAGCTTTCCGAGAACGAACGCGAGTTTCGCACTAGCGAGGGCATCCTGAGCAGCCTGCCCTCGATGCGATCACAGGTCTCGTTCACGAAGCGGGCCAGCGACATCAACTACAGCATCGTGCGGCAGTCCTCGAAGGGGCCGATCACCATCCAATCCGATGGCATGACGCTGTTGCAGCCGGGCGATCTGGTCAGCGTTACGCTCGGCGCCAGCGACTCCATCCAGGGAGAGCCGGCGGTTCTCGCGCCGGCCCCGCCGCAGGCTCCGGCGCCAGCGGTGCCGATCGGGTTACGGTCCACGGACAAGAAAGTCGCGCGCGACTAACTCCGAGCGCGACCGTCATCCACGCACACACTTGGATCGCAACATCAAGAAGGCTTTCGGTATCGCCGAAAGCCTTCTTTCATTCTGTCTCGACCTCGCGAGTGATCGGTACGGTTTGGCTGACATGCGGCCGGGAGACGCGCAGGCCGTGGCGACAGCACGTTTGCTGTCCTACCACCGCGTCCGCGACGAACACTCCACGCGGGCGACGATAGATGGATCGGCGGGTCATAAGGGTCTCGACTGGCGCGGGACCACAAATACACGGCGGGACGTACGTCTCGGCAGCGATTGTCTTGTCAGGCGGGGCGCTTGGCTACGATCATCGTGGAGACCCCGAACCTGCGCAACGGGGATCGTTCGATGAGGGGCATCAAGCGGCGGTACGCCGAAAGCACAAATGTCGGCATCCACTGATAGAGCTCGAACACCGGGAGCACGTAGTCCACCTTCTCGATCTCGAAGCCGGCAGCGGCCACCGTGTCGCGCAGCTCGTGCGGCCAGTAGTTGCGCGCGGACATCACCTTGGTCGCCAGCGAATAGGGCAACCATGGAAGCAGCGGGATCGGAAACCCGAAATCGCGCCCCATGAATCGCATACCGTGGCCTTCGAATGGAAACCAGCGGTTCGGGCTTATGACCACCAACCGGCCTCCCGGGCGCAACACGCGACGCAATTCGCGCAGCGTCGCCGCTTCGTCGGCAACATGCTCGAGAACCTCGTTCATCAGAGCGGCGTCCACCGAGGCGGCCGGCAGCGGAAAATTATCGGTGCAACACAGATATTCCGTGCGTTGCGCGCGGCGGTCGCCCCGCTCCAGCGCGGCCTGCCTGCGGTGCAAGGCCTCATCGATGCGGGATTGCTCGGGATCGACGCCGATGGCCCTGGCGGCGCCGGCGGCTACCAGTGCCTCCGTGTAACCGCCGTCCGCGCAGCCGCAGTCGAGCCAGACACCCTCGAGCAGCCCCAGCGCCTTCAGCTTGCCGAGGCGATAAGCGAGATTGGTCCCGAAAGCGGTCGAACCGCCGGGATGACGATAGCGCGGCGCGGTTCTGGTCTGGGCGATCGGCATCGGGCTGATGGTCATGTGTCGGCTCCCTTCGCAGTGAGGTAGATGCCGGCTGACGGCGGTTCGCACGAAGCGGGATTATCGATGGGCGGGATTCGCTTGCCCTGAGCACTGCCAAGTTTCGGGCGAGGCTCCATTGGATGCAGATCCGGACTGGCGGGTCGGGAAGCCCCTCCGGAAGAAGCCGCGTAGGCCGCATACAGCATCAAGCACATCCCTTCGATACTGACCGCGACCGTCCAGCCCACCACCAGGCCTCCGAGCCCCCCAAGCTCTGCGCCGACCACTGCAAAACAGAGCTCCAGAATTCCTCCGAGCAAGAACCACGGGGATGATCGGCGCATGGCATCGTTCAACCGCGCCAAGGTGCACGCATGAAACTTGAGCGTCGATCCGAGCAAGCTGAAGCCTAGGAATCGCAAGCTCGAGCCGGCGATGTCCGGATAGGCCGGATTGAAAGCGGCCAGGATCTCCCGCGAGTAGATCAGGACGAATACCGCACAGGCCGTGGAGAACAGCAGGGATCCGCCCAGTGACACGACGAAATTGTGTCGTGACTGTTTGGGACTGGCGCGCACGACCGGAAACAACACGGTCGCCATCACCGCTGGAATCATCGCAGCGGTGGTGATCAGCATCCAAACCACCGCGAAGGCCGCA
>NZ_JBMDXE010000376.1:0-5806 GCF_048594845.1 Rhodopseudomonas sp.
CCGATGCGCTGTCGCCGCGGTTGTCGCCCGTGGCGCTATGCCTGACGGTCGCGCTTGCGACCAGCGCGATCGTCGGTGCCGGGCTGTTCGCCGCGCTGATCGACCGCAGTAGCCATCGCCGCGTTACCGAACGCAGCGTGCAGCTCGATGCGGCGCTCAACAATATGGGGCAAGGCCTGTGCATGTACGATGCGGACGGCAAGCTCCGGCTGTGCAATGCGCAATACCTCGAACTGTATCGGCTGAATGCCAGCGACGTGGTGTACGGCGACGATCATGAACGTCAGCTCCAGTTGAAAACGGCCGCCGGCACGATGTTTCGCGACGCCGACACGCATCGCGGCAAGCTCGCCGCGGCGATTGTCGATCGCGCGGCCACGGATTGGATGGCGTCGCTGGAGGACGGCCGTGAAATCCACATCACCTACCAGCCGATGCCGAATGGCGGCTGGGTCCTGACGTATGAAGACTATACCGAGCGCATGCAGAGCCGCGCCCGGATCGAATTTCTGGCGCATCATGACGGGCTGACTCTGCTGCCGAATCGCATCGCGTTCGATAAGCAGCTGGCCGATACGATCGCGCGAGCCAGGGCCGGCCAGAGCAGCTTCGCGGCGATCTGTCTCGATCTCGATCACTTCAAGGAGATCAACGACGTCTATGGCCATATTGCAGGCGACGAATTCCTCCGCGAAATCGCGCGTCGTCTCGCCGAGTCGGCGGCGGATGCGTTCGTCGCGCGCGTCGGCGGTGACGAGTTCGTGATCCTCACCGCCGAAGGCTCGAAACCGGAGGACGCCGAGGCTTTATGCGAGCGAATCCTCGCCGGGTTCTCGATCGATTTCCAGCTCAAGGGCGGCATCATCCGCGCCAGTTGTTCGATGGGCGTCGCGATGTTTCCGGACAACGGCCGCACCGCCGAAGATCTGATCGCCAATGCCGACGCGGCGCTGTACCGGGTCAAGGCCGATCAGCGCGGCTCGTTCAGGTTCTTTGAGACGTCGCTCGACAATAGTCTGCGCGAGAAGCGAACCCTCCACCGCGATCTGATCGACGCGGTCGAGAAGCGGCAGTTCGAGCCGTATTTTCAACCGCAAGTCACCGCCTCCGGTGAGATCGTCGGCTTCGAAGTGCTGGTCCGCTGGCGTCATCCAACCCGCGGACTGGTTGCGCCGGCGGAGTTCATCCCGCTCGCCGAGGAGACCGGGCTGATCACCGAAATCGACGAACAGATCCTGCGTGCGGCCTGTCGCGAGGGAGCGACCTGGGACAAGCCGCTGACGATTGCCGTCAATCTGTCGCCGATCGATTTTCGCCGCAGCGACGTGCCCGCGACGCTGCTGTCGATCCTGTTCGAAACCGGCTTGCAGCCGGGCAGGCTGCACATCGAGATCACCGAGGGCGTGCTGATGCAGGACGATGGTCGCGCTATCGGTCAGCTGCGCCGCATCAAGGATCTCGGCGCGCATCTGGCGATGGATGACTTCGGCACCGGCTATTCGTCGCTGTCCTATCTGCAGTCGTTTCCATTCGACAAGATCAAGATCGACCGTGGCTTCGTGGCGCAGCTGATGTCCAATCCGCAGTCGCGCGCGATCGTCAAAGCGATCATCGGTCTCGGCCACAGCCTGGGGCTGTCAGTGATCGCCGAAGGCGTGGAGCAGGACGATCAGCTCGACTTCCTGATCGAGCTCGGCTGCGACGAATTTCAGGGCTATCTTACCGGGCGGCCGCAGCCCGCAAATCAATACCACGCGTGGACCAACGACGGCACCGCGGTGGCTAGTGATGAAACGGCGTCTCGTTCCCGCGTACCAAACCGGTGACACGTTGCGGTCGCAAAGGGGGGCGAGGCCACGCTTCGCGTCTCCTCACCCATGCCGCCATCTTTGCAGCAGCGACCGCAACCGATCGCCCTGATGCGATCGAAGGCAAAACCGACCTACGGCAGCACTTCCTTGCGCTCGGCGAGCAGGGCGTCGAGCGCTGCCCGCTTGTCGTCGAGTAGGCCGTCGTCGGCGGCCTCGATCACGCTGTAGAGCTGTTCGGCGTCGCTGATCCGGGTCACGGTGACATAGTCGGCCCCCGCGACGTAGAGCGCGTTGACGTCGGCCAGCAGGTCGGCTGTTGCAATGATTTTCGCCGTGGGATTGAGTCCGCGGACGTGGCGCACCAGCCGCTCGTTGGTAGCGCCCTTCAGCAGCGAATCCGGCACGCTGAGGATGATGATCTCGGCATTGCCGACACCGGCGTGCAGCAGCGTGTCGACGTTGCTGATGTCGCCGTAGACGACATGCATGCCACGGGTCGCCAGCGTGCGATAGACGTTCGGATTGAAGTCGATCACGGTGATCTGCTGCAGCAAGTCCTCGTTGCGCCGTTCGATCTCGCTGATCAGCGCGCTCGCCGCGCGGAAGAAGCCGAGAATCACGATCCGCCGCGCTGCGCCGTGGCCGCTGTCATGCTCGGCCTCAGCCTGCTGATCGAGATCGCGCAGGCCGAGCCGCTTCAGCAGCGGGATGGCGCGCCGGGTGATCTGGTCGCTGCGGGCCATTGCGAATGTCGACAGCACTGCCAGCAGGACGAAGGCGAACGACGCCGCGCTCGCGGTTTCCGTGCGCAGATGGCCGACCGGAATGCCGGTCTGGATCACCACGAGCGAGAACTCGCTGATCTGCGCCAGATTGAGCGCCGGCAGGAGGCTGGCGCGCAGCCCCTGGCGCATCAGATACAGCGGCACGAAAGTGGTGACGAGGCGGCTGACGACGGTGAACACGGCGATCGCGAGCGCCATCGAAATGATCGAGCCGTTGGGGATCGGAATCGTCATGCCGAGGCCGACGAAAAACAGCGTGATGAAGAAGTCCCGCAGCGTCGTCACCTTGGCGGTGACGTCGAGCGCGTAGGGGAAGGTCGACAGCGACACGCCGGCGACCAGCGAACCCATCTCGCGCGACAGATGCAGCCGCTCGGCGATCTCGCCGATCAGAAAGCACCATGCCAGCGCGCCGAGCAGCACGAGTTCGGGCGTTCGGGCGACGCGGTGGAACAGCCAGGGCAGCACGTAGCGCGACAGCACCAGCGCGGTCGCGACCAGCGCCCCGACCCGGGCGATCGACAGGATCAGTACCGAGATCTGCAGGTCGGCCAGGCTGGGCTGAACCGCGAGAAACAGGATCGCGAAGATGTCCTGCAGCACCAGAATGCCCAGCGTGATGCGGCCGGGCAGGGTGTCGAGCTCGCGCTTCTCGTACAGAACCTTGACGATGATCACGGTGGAGGACAGCGCGCAGGCGACCATCAGATACACGGCGTCGAACTGACCGCCGCCGATCGCCAGCCCGATGGTGGCGAAGAAGGCGATGCCGAGCAGACAGCCGCCGATCAGCTGCACGCCGGCCGCCACTAGGATCACACTTCCGGCGCGTACGATCTTCTTCAGGTCGATCTCGAGCCCGATCATGAACAGCATGAAGATCAGGCCGAGCTCGGAGATCACCGAGATCGATTCCTTCGACTGCACCAGACCGAGGCCGAATGGACCGATCACGAAGCCGGCGATAAGATAAGCGAGGATCAGCGGCTGACGGAAGAAATGGGCGGAGAGGCCGAGCATCCAGGCGAACAGGATGCACAGCGTGATGTCGCGAATCAGTTCGTGCATGCCCTCGGCCGCCGTTGAGTGAATGCCGTACATTAAGGGTAATGCCATGCGATCGAAAGACATAACTCGGCGCGATTGTCTGGCCGGCAGAATCGCCGCCTGCTACCGGATCGGGCTGCTGGCGATCGGAGTGCTGCTGTCGTCGGCAGCCGCCAGCTTCGCCCAGAATCGGACCGAGGGGCCGAGCCTCGAGCAAGCCTTCGCCGCGTCGCTGACCGCGCTGCCGGCCGAGCCGCTGTCGACCGCCGGGGCGGTCTATGTGCCGGCCTATTCGAGCGTTTCGATCGCACAGGGCAAGGCGCGCGCCGATTTTTCGGTGACGCTGAGCGTCCACAACGCCTCGGAGACCAAGCCGCTGGTGATCCGCCGGATCGCGTTTTTCGACGGCACCGGCAAGATGGTGCAGAGCTATCTGAAGCAGCCGGTGGCGCTGAAGCCGTTCGCCACCATCGAGGCTTTCGTGCCGACGCTCGACACGCGGGGCGGCACCGGGGCGAACTTCGTCGTCGACTGGGCCGGTAGCGGCGAGATCGCCGAGCCAGTGGTTGAAGCCCTGATGCTCGGCACCTTTGCCAACGGCCACTATGCCTTCATCTCGCAGGGCCGCCCAATCCGATCCGTTGGGCGCTAAGCCGGGCCGAAAAGCCCGCTTCTCTGGCGATTTCCGGCCAAGTCACAAATTCGGTAGCGTTGCACCGTTGTGCCTTCTCAGCCCCCGCCTGCCGCTTTAGGTTCCGACCGCTAGGACCAGGACAGCAGGGCGAGGCGCGCGGATGGATCATGACAATCGGCAGACGCTCCGGCGACGTAGTGGGCTCACCGCCGGCTTGATCGCGGTTCTGCTGCTGGCGCTGCCGGTCGCGGTGTGGCTCGACCTGACGAATCTCGCCGACGCGGCGCTGCGGCGACAGGCGTCTGACCTGAATTCGGTGATCAAGAGCGTCCGGCACTATTATGCCGCCAACGTTGTCGGCCGCATTCTGGAGCATCCGAGCGACGTCAAAGTCGTGCACGATTACCAGAACATTCCGGGTGCGATCCCGATCCCCGCGACGCTGTCGCTCGAACTCGGCCGGGTGATCGGTGAGCAGCAAAGCAACATCTCCTACCGTTTCGTGTCGGACTATCCGTTTGCCAATCGTGCGCCGCACGAACTCGACGCGTTCGAACGCGAGGCGCTGGCGGCGCTGCGCAAGGACGCGAGCAGCAATATCGTGACCGGCCAGGCCGGCCTGTTCAGCGACAGCGTCCGGCTGGTCTCGCCGGTGACGATGGCGCCGGCCTGCGTCGCCTGCCACAACACCCATCCGGAGAGCCCAAAAACCGACTGGAAGGTCGGCGACGTCCGCGGCATCCAGGAGGTGACGATCACTCAGCCGATCGCCGCCAATCTGTTCTCGTTCAAGTTTTTGCTTGCTTACTTCGCGCTGGCGGCGGTTTGCGGCGTGTCGTTCCTGGCGATGCAACGGCGGCAGGCCGACCGCATCGTCGCGATGAACAAGGAGCTCGAGACCAACAACGACTTCCTTGCCACGCTGTCGATGAAGATCTCGCGCTACATCCCTCCGCAGATCTACAAGAGCATCTTCTCCGGCCAGAAGGACGTCACCATCCACACCGAGCGCAAGAAGCTGACGATCTTCTTCTCGGACATTCAGAACTTCACCGCCACCACCGAGCGGCTGCAGCCGGAGCTGATCACCCAGCTGCTCAACGAGTATTTCACCGAGATGTCGGAGATCGCGCATCGTTACGGCGGCACGATCGACAAGTTCATCGGCGACGCGATGCTGATCTTCTTCGGCGATCCGGAGACCAAAGGCGACCGCGCCGACGCGCAGGCCTGCGTGCGCATGGCCTGGGCGATGCAGCGCCGACTGGTCGAACTGAACAGCAAGTGGCGCGCGTCAGGGATCGAGCAGCCATTCCGGGCCCGGATCGGGATCAATTCAGGTTATTGCAATGTCGGCAATTTCGGCAGCGCCGACCGGATGGACTACACCATCATCGGCGCCGAGGCGAACCTCGCCGCCCGGCTGCAGTCGATCGCTGAGCCCGGCGGCATCGTCATCAGCTACGAGACCTACGCGCTGGTGAGCGACATCATCGGCGCCCACACGCTGCCGTCCATCACTATGAAGG
>NZ_JBMDXE010000377.1:0-5244 GCF_048594845.1 Rhodopseudomonas sp.
AGCGAGCCGGCGCAGATGTGGGTGCTGTCGCGCTACATCGACGTCGCCGGCGCCGGCACTAACTGGCAGGTGTTCTCCTCGGCGCAGGGCAATCTGATGACCGAGTTGCCGAACCGCGCCGGCGCCACGCTCGGCACCACCGATCCTCCGCGCCACGACCGGCTGCGCGGCCTGGTGCAGCACGCCTTCATGAAGCGCAATCTCGAAGCGCTCGCCGAGCCGATGCGCGACATCGCCCGCGAAGCGGCCGAGGCGTTGCGCGGTCGTGAGCAGTTCGAGTTCATCGCCGACTTTTCGTCGAAATTCACCGTGCGGGTGCTGTTCGCAGCCTTGGGCCTGCCGCTCGGCGACGAGCAGACGGTGCGCGACAAGGCGGTGTTGATGGTGCAGAGCGATCCGGTGACGCGCGCCAAAGGCCCCGAGCATCTCGCCGCCTATGCCTGGATGCAGGACTACGCGGCCGGCGTCATCGCGCAGCGCCGCGCGTCGCCGCAGAACGACCTAATCTCGCATTTCTCGATGGCCGAAATCGACGGCGACCGGCTCGACGAACGCGAAGTGCTGCTGACCACCACGACGCTGATCATGGCCGGCATCGAGTCGCTCGGGGGCTTCATGAGCATGCTGGCGTTGAACCTCGCCGATTTCGTCGACGTCCGCCGCGCCGTCGCGGCCGATCCGTCGCTGCTGCCCGACGCCGTCGAAGAATCGCTGCGCTACAACACCTCGGCGCAGCGTTTCAAACGCTGCCTGCAGAGCGACCTGACGCTGCACGGCGTCACGATGAAGGCCGGCGACTTCGTCTGCCTGGCCTACGGCTCGGCCAATCGCGACGATCGGCAGTTTCCGAATGCCGATGTGTATGACCTCAAGCGCAAGCCGAAGGGCCATCTCGGCTTCGGCGGCGGCGTCCACGCCTGCCTCGGCTCGGCGATCGCCCGCATGGCCATCAAGATTGCCTTCGAGGAGTTTCACAAGGTGGTGCCGGACTACACGCGCGCCGCGCCGCAACTCGACTGGATGCCGTCTTCCACCTTCCGCAGCCCGCTGCGGCTGGAGATGACGGTGGAGAGCGCCGCGACGCGGCATGCAGCGTAGCTGGGCCCGTCATCCTGAGGTGCGAGCGCAGCGAGCCTCGAAGGATGACTGCAACGGGGAATGCGGAATTTCACCCCGTACGCGTGGCTATCCTTCGAGGCCCGGCGCACCGCGTTGGCGCGCGCTGCACCGAGCACCTCAGGATGACGCCGCGGCTGGGATGGTCCCTCGGCGACGGCTCGAACTACTTTTCTTCACCCAGTATTAGCGCCAGGCCAGTAAGCGTCGCGACGACGCCGAACGCCAACGCGCACGTCACCGTGAAATCGGTGAGGCGGAAACCGGCCGGGTCGAGCGCCATCAGCACCGGCCGAATGCCGTACGTGTCGGAGCGGGTCGTTAGCAGCGCGAAAGCGAGGCCGAGCGCAACGCCCATCATGGCGTGGCCGGCGAGCGCCAGCGTGCGGGTGACAGCCTTGGGCGATAATCTGCGGGTCCGCGGGTCGGGAATCGGCATGCGGCGACTCCTGATTCGAGGCGGCAACGCATCCCTCTGCGTGCCGTTCCAGGCGCGGGCCGAATTGCCGGCCTCAGCTCACCGACGTTGGCTTCGGCTCGACGATCTCGAACATCCGCGGAAATTCGTCCATCAGTGCCATCAGCTCGGCGAGCTTCATCGGGTTGCCGCTGACTTGGATGCGACCGGCCATCACGGCTTCGGGGAACGAGGTCTGCTTGGCGATCACCTCGTCAAGCACGCCGCGCGCCAGCACGAAGCCGGCGTCCGCGTTCGGCGCCGGCGCGGCTTCGATGTAGGTCAGCGCGCAGTTTTCCAGCGTCAGCACCCAGCGCTCGGCTGTGTCTGTGAACTGCCAGTTCAGCACGATGGTCTTGCCTTCGGCCTTGGGGCCGTTGAGGCGGATGCCGAGCACGTCCCACAGCTGCGAGGTCTTCAGCGCCGCCAGCGTGTCGCGCGGCATCGGCGGCCGCGCCGGCACCTGCGGCATGCCGTGGCGCAGCTCCTGCGCGCCGAACAAATAGGCGTTGCGCCAGGTCGCGCTTTCGGACTGATAGCCCAATTGTTCGAACGTGTCGGCGAGCAGCAGCCGGCCGTCCTGATTGTTCGGCTCGGCGAACACCAGATGGCTCAGCGCCTGCGCGACGAAACGAAACTCGCCGCGCTCGAAATCGGCGCGCGCTTTGGCGAGCAGCGCGGCGGCGCCGCCCATGTACTCGACATACTTCTTGCCGGCGTCGGTCGGCGGCAGCGGATCGAGGTTGGCCGGGTTGGCGTCGTACCAGCCGAGATATTTCTGGTAGATCGCCTTCACGTTGTGGCGGATGTGGCCGTAATAGCCGCGCGCATGCCAGGCACCGTCGAGGCTCTTCGGCAGCCGGATGGTCTCGGCGATCTCGCTGGCGGTGAGGCCGTGATTCATCAGCCGCAGCGTCTGGTCGTGCGCGTACTTGTAGAGGTCACGCTGTTGCCGGATCATCTCGTCGATCCGCTCACTGCCCCACACCGGCCAATGGTGCTGGCCGCACATCGCCTCGGCCTTGCCGCCCCACAGTTGCAGCGCCTCGCCGAGATAGCGCGACCACGCCAGCGCGTCGCGCACGTCGGCGCCGCGGAACGGCAGCAGATTGTGGAAATTGTGGGTGCAGTTCTCGGCGAGGTTCAACAGCTTGTAGCGCGGGATAAAGAAATGCATCTCGGCCGGCGCTTCGGAATTCGGCGCCATCTGGAATTCGAAGGTGACACCGTCGATCGTCCGGGTGTCGCCGGTCGCCTTGATCAGATCGGTCGGCCGCAGCAGCGACACCGAGCCCATCGCCATCGACTTGCCGAGACCGCAATCGATCTGGCCGCGCTCGCCCTTGGCGAGCAGCGGGCCGAACTGCGACTGCGCGCGCCGCAGCATCGCCGGCCCGGCGATGACGTTCTCGGAGACGGCGTGCTCCATGAACAAATCGGGCGCGATGATCGGCACGCTGCCGCGCGCCAGCGTGTCCTCGTCCAGCACGCCGCGTGCGCCGCCCCAATGGTCGGTGTGGGTATGGGTGAAGATCACCGCCACCACCGGCCGCTCGCCGCGATGCTGGGCGTAGAGCTGTAGCGCGGCGCGGGCGCCCTCGATCGAAGTCAGCGTGTCGACCACGATGACGCCGCTGTCGCCTTCGATCAGCATCATGTTGGCGATGTCGAGGCCGCGCACCTGGTACACGCCGGGCCCCACCTCGAACAGGCCGTGATGCATGTTGAGCCGCGACTGCCGCCACAGGCTGGGATCGACCGTGGGCGGCGCGGTCTCGCTGTCAAGGAAACGATAGGGCGCCAGCGACCACACCGTGCGGCCCTGCGTCGACATGATCGTGGCATCGTCGATGCTGCCGAGAAAGCCGCGCCGCGCTTCATCGAAATCCCGCGTGTCGGAAAACGGCAACTCTTCCAGCACCGCCTGATGCCGCGCGATCACCGGCGCGGTCGCATCCTTGGCGGCGCGTGCAGAATCGGGATTGTGACCAGCGTCGCTCATCGTTTCCCCCGCGCGTTTGTTGTGGTTACTGCGCGGCGGCATTCAACAGGATGCCAAATCGGATTGCAAAGTCCGATCGGACACCTGACAGATTTGTAATGCGACGCGTAGTTGCGCTGCGGGAAGCGGAGGGCGTCGACGTCGCGCCACGTCCCGTTACTTCGTCATGGCCGGGTTCGGCCCGCCTGCGCGGCCGAAGCCGCTTCGGCGCGGCGAAGGCCCGGCCATCCACGCCTTTCCTGCATTTTCGTCGGTAAGGCGCGGATGCCCGGCGCAGGCCGGGCATGACGGGCGTGAACGATGACTACGGCTTGGCGATGTGCCAGGCTCCGTTGAGGAAGCCGTCGCCGGTGGTGTCGCCGGGCTTCATGTCCTTGGCGAAGGTGTAGAGCGGCTTGCCCTTGTAGGCCCACATCTTGCTGCCGTCGTCGCGGGTGACGATCGTCATGTCGGCGGTCGGCTTGGCGTCGGCGGCGGCCATCAGCGGCGGCCAGTTGGTGGCGCAGGGGCCGTTGCACATCGACTTGCCGCCGGCATCCTTGTCGAAGGTGTAGAGCGTCATGCCTTTGGCGTCGACGAAGGTCTTGCCGGCGGCGGTGTCGGCGGTCTTGAGCATCTGGGCGGACGCGGCGGTGGCGATCAGCGCGAAGCCGGCGGCGGCGAGTAGCGTGAGCGTGCGGGACATCTGTTACTCCTGGTCAGCGGGGCGACGCGGGCGCGTCCTCCTCACCAACAGCGCCGCGCGCCGATTATTCCCGCCGGATTACTCCGACGACTCGCTGCTGATCGTATCGCCCCAGGAGAGCCGACGGAAACGGGCGTAAGCGGCCTTGTCGCGCCGCGGCGCGACGGCCATGTCGAGCCCGTGCGGCGTGCACAGCTTGGCGGTGATCGCCACCTTGGTCTGCACCGGCTGCGCCAGCACGCGCGACGGCCGCGCTGGCGGCGGCGTGCGGCTGAGTGCGACGTAGCTGAATTTTTCATCCTCATAGGGAAGTTCGGCGCCCTTGAGGTGTTGATGCAATCTGGACCGCGGCAGCCGCTGCACGAAGTGACACCAGTCCGGCGCCTGCAGCGGACACGCGGCGTCGTGCGGACACGGCGCGATCACATGCGCGCCCTGCGCGATCAGCCGCGCGCGAGCGTTGAGGATGCGTTGGTAGCCGGCCGGCGTGCCGGGCTCGACGATCAGCAGCGTGCCGGCCGTGGCGCGCCATAGCGCATCGGCGAGTTGGTCGCGCGCTGCATCGCCGAGTTCGTTGATAACGTAGCTGGCGATCACCAGATCGGCGGTCTGCGCTTGGCCGAGAAGTTTGAGCGCACCGCCGAGCTGGTAGTCGAGCGTCGCGGCGCGTGGGCGATCGTGCGCCAGCGTCAACGCCAGCTCGCGTAGCGCCGGGTTGGCGTCGAGTAGCGTCAGTGTGCCGAGTGTCTCGAACGCCTGCATTGCGGCGAACGACGCGGTTCCGGGCCCGGCGCCGACGTCGAGCAGTGTGTGCGGGGCGAAGTCGGGCGTGATCTCGGTGAGCGCATTGAGACTCGCCGCCACCGCCGCATACGTCGCCGGCATCCGCGCCCCGGCATAGGCGATCGCATCGGTCGCGCTGACGATCGGCGCCGAAGTGCCGCCGTCGCGATAGGTTTTGGAAATCGCCGCCGCCCGTGTCGC
>NZ_JBMDXE010000378.1:0-25794 GCF_048594845.1 Rhodopseudomonas sp.
GGGAGAATTCCTGTTAAGCTGGGCTTGAGTGGGGGTGATCACATGAATGAAGGCGACATCCAGCATTTCGATCCTTCTTGGGCGATTGTTATTAGCGAGGATTGTAGCCGTTGGAATCAGGAACAGCAGGCTTGGAAGACCCCAGATCAGTCCAAGATTGAAATCGAAGAGAAATGAAATCAGGCGCTCTACATCCATCAGTGGGGTGTAGATCGCGCGCCTCACAATGACGCTCGGCTCGCCAATAGTTACGAGGTTCCAAATACTCGGCAGCAATGCGATGGTCGAAATCGCCGCCAAGCCTGTAAGCTTGTAGAGCAGTTCGATGATGTCCGCTTTAGAGCTTCTGAAACCGGGCGTCTTCAACACCAAATCCAGAGCGTAGGGGATCACCAGCAGCGCTGACGTTGGATTTTGAAGGCTGCTGATCATTGCAAAAAGGGTTGCACCTCGATTGCGTCCGGAGGCAAAACAAAAGCAACTCATTAGAATGAAGGCGGCCGAAAATAATTCAGGGCTTGACCATTGGAGGTAAGCCTGCCCTGTCGAAAGCGCGAAGATACACCAGACGGAAATTCTGAGCGTCTTCGACGTGAGCGATTGCTTTGCAATGAAAATGGTCAGGGCAATGCAGATGATCGAGTTCGTGAGCTGGAAGCAGCGTAACGGGTTCGAACCCAGCGCTTCGAGAAGCTTTAACGCAGGAGCGCAGAGGGCCGGATAGAACCAGAAGTGCCAATGATATCCGCGTCCCGACTCGGACCAGGTTACCATGCCAAGGAAATTCGTTGATCCGAGACTTTCAAGGTAGGCTCTGGTCTCCGGAGAGAGATCTGGCCGACCCCGATGAGCGATGTCCATTGCCATGGCGAAATAGTTCCAGCCGTCGCCGGTGATCGCTGGAGGGGCGACCATTGCAAACGTCAGCAGGGCACCGCTTAGCACCAAGAGCAGAATTGGAGCTTCAGCCTGCCTCAGATATCGCGGCATAGCTGGGAGTCTGGTGGTCGTGAGCACCTGCACGGCGACGGTTCCTCTCTCGAGTTTGGCGATTCGCGGGGGTAGAAGACGCTGGTAGCGATGGGCAAGGTCGTCGGTAGGGAGCCGATCATCTAGCAAAGAAGCTCGAGAGCGGTGGCCTTTGCGCGGCGACGCTGGAAGTTCGGTTCGCACATTCCCCGTCGACTATGTAGGTCAGTGCCCTCAAAGTGTCGCGCCCGCAAATATTGCAGCAACCACGAGTCCTAGCATTAGGCTAGCTGGATCGCGAATGGCGAAGATGATCGGGTCGTCATGCATTTCCCCGCGATGGCTGAGTAGCCAGATACGCATGAGCCACAGCAGAATGGCGAGGACCATCCAGAACAGCAATTCGGGGTGGTGATAAGCGCCCATGGGCTGCATATCGAGCGCAACATACATTGAGAGGACGAGAGTTGCCGAGAGGCCAGTGCCGACGCCGAAGGCTAGCGTCAATGGCTCATCTGAGATTCGATAGCCGCGCCCTCGTATCAACTGACTCTCTTTCCTGGCGGTCGATCGTTCGCCGCAAGACGCCCATTTTTCGGCGGCTTTGACGATCTCGGAATTCCGCTTAACGAGCGAAAGCGAAAGAAAGAAGAAGAACGCAAACATCAGAAGCCATTGCGATGGAGAGACCGCAACAGCGGCGGCGCCAGCCAGAAGTCGAAGTGTATAGAGCCAGCCTAAAACGAACACATCGAGGAAGGCGATCGTCTTCAGCTTTAGAGCGTATGCCAGCGTCGAAACCAGGTATAATACAAACGTCAATGTCAGAAGCGGCGAGATGAATGTCGTCAAGTATATCGCGGTGGTGATCAAGGCTAGAGACGCAATAAGTGCGTGAAGGGCGCTGATTTTCCCCGATGCGATTGGACGAAAACGTTTGGTCGCGTGTGCCCGATCTGCGCTTATGTCGGCGAGATCATTTATGATGTAGGTTCCCGACGCGAGCATGCCCATCAGCACAAACGCCAGCAGTGCTAGTGCTAAGGATGCCTGGTCGAAGCTGTGGCTCAGCATCAGTGGAAGAAAGATCAAGAAGTTCTTCGTCCATTGATGAAGTCGTAAGCATCTCAGCCAGTCGATTGCCCCGACCGGCTCCTGAAAGAATTCTCTCTCGATCGAAGAGTGTTGCTGGGTCAGCTTCTTGCGCACATCGTCGCTTATTCCGACAGGTATCGCCGCCCGAGATCCCGTCCAGACCTGGAGATCAGAAGCGCTGTCTCCCGCATACGCAAAGCCTTCAGGAAATTGGTGCTGAAGGAGTGCGAGCTTGGCGGCTCCTTTCAAATTCATCGAACCGTTCGAGCCGAACGCGCGGCTAAACACGCCGTGTGAGGCGCGGACGGCGTCGGCGACGCGCTGGTCGGCCGCCGTGACGAGGCAAATTTCGCGGCCCTTCGTTAGTTGTTCTTGCAGAAAAAGTGCGAAGTCTTCACGGACAGGAAGATCGGCAAAATCGATCGGGTGTGCATCGAACAACGCTCGTTTGAATGCTGCTATGCCTTTTCTAAGCGTGAGCAGGGCAATCAAAGCTTTTACCGGCGACCGTACGAAGCAGCTGGCAAACATTTCGTGGAGGAGGTCGGACCGGATGAAAGTCCGATCGAGATCGACGGCCAGTGGGTAAGTTTGAATGCGATCGTGCATTATATGAATGTGCTCAAAGCTATGCGCGCTCGTGGCCTCGCAGTACGGCCTAGAGCAGATATCGACGGTTGCTCGTCACCCGGCCGGTAATATTGGCCTGTACGTCGTACCGAAAGCTCCAGTCGTGTGGCAGCAGCCGATCCGCGAGTCGTCGTGTTGGAGTGCAAAGTACAAGACAATGCGCTCCCGAAGTCAGGTATGAAAATCTAAATTACGCAGCAAGAATTTGCTTTGCGCCGACGCATTGTCTCGATCGCGCTAGCAGTGCTAGAAGACAATGTTGGCCTCTAAAATGGGTATCGATGCACCGTCCCCAACTTAGTAAGTTGATAGAGCACTACCGTGGTACGCGTTAGGCGATGATCAATTCTGTGGAGAAGGTAGTGTCGTTAGCTATGGATGCAGATAGCAGTGATTGCATGGTCGATCGTCTGGCGACGCCGTCGTGTCATCGGGCGCCAGTTTGAGCCGCGCGATCTAGGTGGGATGCCTATACCTTATCTCAATTCGCTTCGTTGAATTGTCGATGTTGCCAGCCCCATGCGCCGCATTGTGATACTGGCTGCCAAGATTATGATAAAGGGGGCGCTGCTATACTTCGCGCTACGTGAGACCAATTTCGCTGCGTTGAGCGGGAGGATCAATCTCGCTAGTGCTGGGTGGCTTTCCGTTTCGGTGGCGATCGCCGTTCTTCAGGTCGGCGTCAGCGCGGTGCGCTGGCATTTGATCAGTGGTGATTGCGGTGCCTCGCTCTCGGTGGGGCGGGCGATGCGATACAATATAATCGGATCGTTCTTCAACCAGACGCTACCGTCGTCGATGGGCGGCGACGCAGTCCGAATGTGGTTGCTGGCCGGCGACGGTGCCGGCTGGCGCTCGGCGACCTATTCGGTGTTCCTGGATCGCGCGATCGGCTTGATGGCGCTCGCGGTCTTCATCCTCGTTTCGTTGCCGTGGTCTCTCAATCTGATCGACAATGCCGAAGGACGTCTTGGTTTAGCGGTGCTCGATTTAGTGGCAGTGGTTGCGAGCCTCGTTTTCCTTCTTGTGCATAGGCGTCCGTTCGAATTCCTCACCCGAATCTGGGTGGTGCGACACCTCCGCGCGTGTTCGTTGATTGTGGGGCGCGTGTTGTTCAATCGACGGCGTGGCCCAGTGATCGCGGCTATCTCGGTGCTGATTCACGTACTAGCCGTTGTGATTGCCTGGTGCGCTGCTCGGGCGATCAACGCACCGGCGGACTTCGTTGAACTTTTATTGTTGATCCCGCCGGTGACACTCATCGCCGTCATTCCAATCTCTATTGCAGGTTGGGGCCTGCGCGAGGCCAGTATGGGGCTCGCGTTCTCTTTCGCTGGCTTGGGGGCCAGCGAAGGGGTGAACGTTTCGCTGCTGTTCGGGGCAGTATACTTCACGGTCGGGGTCGCGGGCGGCCTGGTATGGGCGTTGCAAGCGGATCGAGCGGCGAAAGTCCATGCTCCGGCCGGGGTGCCGGATTAGCGGTGAAAGCGGCTGGTCGGATACCCGATCGACGATTCGCTGGGTCGGCGATGCCGACCCAGCGTCGGAATAATCAGGACCGAGGGCGGCCTGGTCCCTGGAGGATCCTGCTCTGCTCGGTGGCCTCGATCACGGCCATGTCGAGCAGATATTCGAGCATGCCCATCCGCATTCCCTTGGCGAGCGTGATGGCCTGTTGCAGCAGCTCCAGCAATGCGGCCAGGTCCCGGATATCTTTGGTCACGGCAATCTCCCTTGTGTAACGGCGCTGCGGACTGGCAACGCAGAGCATTGTGAAGTGAGGCGGCCGGAGGCAGCGGTACAGATGCAACTTTTTTAGCGACGCCGCTCGCCAATCAGCCGAGCGATCGCCGTCGACTTGACACAGGGGAACGGGACGGCCCGCAGCTATCGCTGCGGTTTCGTCTTCGACGACCGCGGTGGATCATGTCGGCCCAGCAACGCGGACACGCCGATCCGCGCGAACATCACCGGGCCGTCATGGTCGGCGGCCTGTAGCAGCAACGTGCAGGGCCGTCTGCACCTTGTCATGTGTTTGCTCGGCCGTCGGTAATTTCTGGATATAGTCGGCCGCGTCGCGCGGCGTGCGCAACTCACCGCCCTCAGGCCGTGGGATCGGTGGATCGAAGCGGGAGTTCCACGCCATCAGGCCGGCCACAACGGCCGCTTGCAGCGGTCGCACAGGGGCGGCGGGGCGTCGAAGTCGACTTCGTCGAAGAAGTGCGGGTGCCTGCAGAAATAGCCGGGGCAATCCGTCAGCATCAGCCCGTAGCAGCGGCGGAAGGCGACCGAGCCATGCGGCTCGCGGTTGCGCCGGCGCAGTATGCCCTGGCTCCGCTGCTCCTTATGCAGGGCCTTGCGCATCCCGCCGCTGATCGGCGTGGGGGCGTCCCGCAGATCCCGCTCGAGCGAGAGCCGGGCATCCGCCTGCACGTGGCTCAGATAGGCGATCGGCCCGCGCCGGATGGCGATCCGGCCGCGCTTGCGGAGCGAGCCGTCCGGCGAAACGCGCAGCGGTGTCGTCCTAGCGGACGCCGTCTGTGCCTCAGCCGGGCCGTTCTCGTTTTCAAACCTTGGCCCGCGGCCTTGCATGCCGCCAATTGAAGCGCTGGGAGCCAGCCGGCGCAAGCGCGAACGCTTCGAGAACAAAATCCACGGATTTTCCACGCGCTGGCCTGCGCGGTTCTACGATCGTTCTGCACGATAGCGGCATCGAACAGCCGTAGAAGCCCAGCAAAATCGGCATTTATGGACTCATCAAAAGGTTGCGGCCAGCCTTGGGGGAGGCTGGCCGCGCACGATCCGATCTGGGACGGGGAGGGGTGGGGATTTGACCGGATCGTGTTTTCGATAAAGCTCCTGTTCGTCGATCTCTTGCTGTTGTCGCCTCAGCGCTGCTGAGCGCTGGCGGTGGCGACGGCCGGGCGATTGTCGCCGAGGGCGACCCATTCATTGGCGTCGGTCTGCGACTGCCGCTTGACGAAGCGGTAGCCGGTCTCGGTCCAGGCGACGACCTCCTCGTTCTGGTTATCGAGGATGAATTCGCCCTTGTCGGTCTTCACCGTCAGCACCGCGTGACCTTCGTTCTTCTTGTCGCGCACCACGGTGATCAGCAGAGCTTCGCGCGGCCAGCCGGCGTCGATCAGCATCTTGCGCTTCAGCAGCACGTAGTCTTCGCAATCGCCGTATCCGTCGTTCGGCAGCGACCACTTTTCGACCACCCCCCAGTGGTCCATGTCGGTCAGCGGCTTGACGTTGTCGTTGACCCAGCGGTTCACCTTCAACAGGTCCTGCCACGCGGTCTGCGTCAGCACGATGTCGCGCGCCTGAGTGCGGCCGCCGCGGCATTCGATCGGATTATCAGCGCAGAATTCGACCCAGCCGATCGGCGCGCGCGTAGTATCACCGATGCTGGCGTAGCGAACCTTCTCGGCCGCCTGCGCCGTCGCGGTCATCGCGACCACGGTGGTGGCGATGAGTAGTCCCGTCCGCAATCCCCTGCTACCAAACATTGTGGCCCCCGTTTTCTTGTTGGGACCATGTTTTGCACAGACGATTTGCAGGGCCGCTAAATCAAATCAGTAAAGTCGACGCGAATACTCGTAAAATCTGGCGCGTCTTCGATTTATACTTGAATCGAATTTGCATAAAATTTGATGCAATTCGATTTGATTCAAATGCGATCGATCGAGCCGCAAGTGATTGCGATCTCGTCGCTAATCGGTTCGCCATGCGGGTGCGTTAACCGTCCCCGGCCGCGCAGTGTGCGCGCCGACGGGCCGCGCAAGGCGCGACGGGACGTCGTTCAGGAGGCGGAAACAGCGGCCGGGAGGGCCGCCGGCGTTCACCGCGCAGTAACGCTATCTTCGAGCGTTTCTTCGAGCTGCTCGTGGACGAACTCGAGCGCGAAGCCGTCGTCGAGGTGGCGGACGACGCGCGACTGCACCAAGCCGAGGAACACCTCGGAGCCGACCGGCGGCCGCTGCTCGGCCGCGATCGCCGCGCCGGAGCGCGACATGTCGATGATCCGGCAGCTCATCCGCGTGCCGTCCTCGAGGACCAGCACCGCGATCGGGTTGCGCGGCACGATGCGGTCGTGACGGCGGTCTTCCGGCAGATTGAGAATGTCGCGGTTGGCGAGCCAGGTAAGCTGGGCGGCCAGCTTGTCGCGTTTGCGCGGGGTCGCGCCCACCGTCATCGCAAAGCCGTTGTCGATGATGCGGGTGATCTTGCCTTCGACGCGGCCGATATGATCGAGGTAGGCGACGACGCGGTCGCCGACATTGCCGATGCCGGGCGCCAGCATCGCCAACCCGCCCGGGGACATGTTGATCACCTGGCAGGGGAATTCGCGGCGGTCGGGCAGCATGTAGCGGCCCAGCAGATGCACCTTCACCCGCTGGAATCGTCGGCGTTCGGCCGTTGCCGGCTGGATGGTCTGTTTGTGCAACAACACGGAAATTCCGCTGCTCGGCCGGGCATTCGCTATCCTGCAACCGTAGGATGCTCAGAGTTAACGCCTCGTTAGCAGTCGGTGATCCGGGGTGGTGCTTCCATCACATCTCTCAGCCGCTGAGCGAGTTCCGCCTTGCGATAGGGCTTGGTGAGGATCGGCATGTCGCCGCGGCCGCGGCTGCGGCCCGCGATGGTGTCGAGCGCATAGCCCGACGTCAGCAGCACGCGCAGCTCCTGGCGCCGCGACAGCGCGGTTTCGGCAAGTTCCCAGCCGTTGATGCCGCCCGGCATCACCACGTCGGTGAACAGGATGTCGATATGGGTGTCGCCGTCCAGGATCTGCAGCGCCTCGGCGCCGTCGGTCGCGGCGATCACCGTGTAGCCGAGGCTGCGGAGGCACATCACCGCATAGGAGCGCACGAACGGGTCGTCCTCGACGATCAGCAGCACTTCGCCGCGCGACGCCAGATGCTCGATCACGTCGGAGGTCTGCGCCCGGGCGGGGCGCCCGTTGGCCGCCGCCGGCAAATACAGCCGCACGGTGGTGCCGAGACCGGGCTCGCTGTAGATGGAGACGTGACCGTTCGACTGCTTGACGAAGCCGTACACCATGCTGAGGCCGAGGCCGGAGCCCTTGCCGACTTCCTTGGTGGTGTAGAACGGCTCGAACACATGATCGAGCACGTCCTTCGGCATGCCGGAGCCGTTATCGGTCACTGCGACCAGCACGTAGTCGCCAGGGCGGACGTCCTTGTTGGCGAGCTGATAGGATGCGTCGAGCGAGACGTTGGCCGTCGTGATGCTGAGGCGGCCGCCGCCCAGCATGGCGTCCTGCGCGTTGAGCGCGAGGTTGAGGATCGCGGACTCGAGCTGGGTGCGGTCCGCATAGGCGGTGCGGAGGCCGGCGTCGAATTCCGTATCGATCGCGATGTCCTCGCGCATCGTCCGCCGCAGCAGCTTGTGCATCGACTCCAGCAGTTCGTTGCAGTCGATCTCGACCGGCTTCAGCGTCTGGCGCCGGCTGAAGGCGAGCAGGCGCTGCGTGAGCTCGGCCCCGCGCTGGCCGGCGTCGCCGATATCGCGGGCGAGGCTGCGCAGGTCCTGCCGCGCCTTGAGCTGGTCGGAGAGAAACTCGGCATTGCCGACGATCACCGTCAGCAGGTTGTTGAAGTCGTGCGCGATGCCGCCGGAGAGCTGGCCGACGATCTCCATCTTCTGCGCCTGAACCAGTTGCTCCTCCGTGTGCTTGCGCTCGGTGAGATCGTGGATCACCGCGACGAACACCGACTCGCCTTCCTGCACGGTCTCGCCGATCGAAAGGTCCATCGGGAAGGTGCGGCCGTCGCGGCGCAGGCCGGTCATTTCGCGAACGCTGCCGATGCGCTCCTCGGCATCGGCGGTCCGGCCGGAGCGGAAGAACGACTGCACCAGTTCCGTGCTGTCGGCCGGCATCAGCATCGAGATGTGGCGGCCGATGACCTCGTCGGCGGCGTAGCCGAACAGCCGGTGGCAGGCGAGGTTGAAGGTTTTGATCAGGCCGTGTCGATCGGTCAGGATGACGCCGTCCACGACGGTTTCGATCAGCGTGGCGATGCGCGCGTCGGCCTCGCGGATCACCTGCTCGGCGCGGCGTTGCTCGGTGATGTCGCTGGTGACCTTGGCGTAGCCGGTTAGCTTGCCGCGGGCATCTCGGAGCGGCTCGATCGCAACATGCGCCCAGAACAGGCTGCCGTCCTTGCGCAGTCGCCAACCCGTGGTTTCGAACCGGCCGCGGTCGCGCGCAAGATCAAGATTGCTTTCCGGTTCCCGATCGGCCCGGGCGTCCGGCGGATAGAATATGCCGAAGTGCCGACCGAGGATTTCGGCGGCGGTGTACTGCTTGATCCGCTGCGCGCCGCGGTTCCAGCTCACCACGCAACCGTCGATGTCGAGCATATAGATCGCGTAGTCGCTGACACCTTCGACCAGCCGTTGGTAGTTCGTCGAACCGGCGTTGCTATCGGCGCGCAGCAGTTCGGTCTCATCGAGTTCGCGAACGGTCGCCACGATGAAAGCCGCATCGCCGATCGCGACGGTCGCGGTCGAGAGCGCGATCGTCAGCGCGGTTCCGTCTTCGCGACGTGCCAGCGCGGGCGAGGGCTTGGCCGACGGCCGGTGCTGCCAGTCCGGCAGCAAGGTCGCAATGTCCTCGCCCAGCGCGTCGCGGGCCGGCCAGCCGAGCAGCGCTTCAGCGGTGCGATTGAACAGCACGATGCGGTGCTGCGGATCAACCAGCAGAATGCCCTCCGGCGCTGCCTGAAATACGGCCCGCAACAGCGATGCGTCGGCGTGCTCGACCATCATTGCGATCGGCCGCTGAGCCACAGCGGGGCATCGTCCTGGGCGTGCCGCGCGCAGGCAGCGCGAGCTGCATTCACGCCCGTCGGTCGTAACAACGGTATCATCGTTCCCCCCGCATGCGCGGCAGCCAAGCATTTGCCGCACAAGAATCGTCATCCCCGTGCAACCTTTCGACAGGTCTGATGGCTTGTCTGCCCGGTACCCGGAATAATCGGGATACTCATCCACCGCAGATGTCAGCCGCGGGATTGCTCCTGATATCGGGAGTTAGTTTGTAGTTCGTCGCGCACGAGTTAGCTGAGTTGCAGAGACGTCGATGTGAAACCGGAGAATGTTTTTCTTCTCCGCCAATGGATGGGCGCTCGCATCGGACGTGTGATGGCTGCGTGGGTCGCGGGCAGGCGAATACGTTTGGAAGGAGAAGATCGACAGGTGCGTTTCGTCATCGTGCCGACCGACGCCGCGAGGCATGCGGAGGGCGAGGGCGGGTGTGGCGGGATGTCGCGACCGGCGAGGCGATCGATGAATTTGTGCGGTGCCCACCGATGATAGGACGCTGCGGGCGGTAGTCTCAAAGCTGACGCTCGACCTGAACAAGCGCGCCAAATATCTGAGGTCGTAAGCTAATTTCCTGTGCCGCAGTTAAAGCGAGGCACTCACCGCAAATGGTTCGGCTCTCCGCATTATGTGGCAGCGCAATCGTCTGCATCGCCTGCAAGGGCAGGCTCGAGGCCGCTTTTTCCAAAGCTTGAGCAAGATCAATCCTCCCCAAGCGTGGTGCGATATTGCACACTCTGGTCAGGAGAATCCCGATGGCAACCTTCAGCAACAGCCTTGCCGCTCTGCGTCCCCGCCACGACGTGCCGGTCGACGCCGACGAGGAACTGCGCGTGCTCACCGCTCTGCTCGGCTGCATCATGGTCGCCGAGGATGCCGGCGGTCAGTCGGATCATCGCAGCTCCATTCACCATTTGTCGCCGCCCGTTCGAACCGAAGGCCTCGCCAAGGCGGTCTAAGCACTTCACTGTGAGTAGTTGTACGAACTGGACTTTGTCATCCACGGCAGGATTAGTAACTGGGGTCGCAGCGTCCTCATGAGAGCGCGCGGCTGTTGGAAACGTTCCTGCCGGAGCGCGTGACAGCGCCGCATCCGGCGATCGCCGGGTAGGTTCCATGGTGACCAGTCGCCAATCGCCGAACGATTTGCTGGCCGCGCTGCCGTCGTCGGACTTCGATCTGCTGCGCCCGCATCTGCGGACGATCGAGATGGATTTCGGCCAGGTGCTGGTCGAAGCCGGCGAGCCGGTGAAGTACGTGATCTTCCCTCACAATGGCATCGTGTCGACGATGGAACGGCTGCGCCGCGGTGAAACCATCGAAGCCGGCGTGATCGGACGCGACAGCGTCGTGGGGAGTGGCGCCGCGCTCTACGACATGCCGTCGCCGTCGGCGGCGATCGTGCGCTTTCCCGGTACCGCCTCGGCGATCGAGGCGGGTCACTTTCGCACGCTGGCGGAACTCAGTTCCGCCCTGCGCAGCGCGGTTTCGCGCGATCTCTGGCTACGCTCGGTCAAGGCCGAGCAGACCGCCGCCTGCAACGCAGCGCATTCGGCCGAGCAGCGGCTGTGCCGCCGGCTGCTGCAATCCCGCGCCATGAGCGGCAGCGACGCGATGCTGCTGAGCCAGGATCTCATGGCGCAGATGCTCGGCGTCAAGCGCAACACAATCTCGCTGATCGCCCACGCTTTGCAGCAGAAGAGCGTGATCCGCTACAGCCGCGGCCGGATGGCGATCATCGATGTCGACGCCTTGAGCCGGCGCGCCTGCGAGTGCCATTTGTCCGATGGTTCGGTGAGGGCGCCGATGTCGCTGCGGGCCACGGCCGTTCCGCTCTCGCGGACAGTTCCGGATTTCAGCGTGGCTCAGCGCAGCCCTTCATAGATCATCAGCCCGCGCGCGACTTCCCATTTGCGCAGCACGCGCGGCCGCAGCCGCCGCGACGGGCGACCGAGCGTCCGCCACGCCGCCAGGCGCAACTCGCCGAGGTCGCCGTCGATCCGCGGTCCGACCAGCGCGAGCGATCCGGTCATGCTCAGCGGCGTATGGAGCCGCGGCGCGAACGGCAGCAGCAGCAGTTCCAGATGGGCCGTCGTTCCGCCTCGCAGGCTGCAGGTCAGCCCGGCCACAAGGGGGAGGGATTCTTCAGCCACCACGCCGAGGAGATCCTGGCATTCGGCGCGGCTGTCGACGGCAAACAGGCTCGGCAGGCTTTCGCCCTTGATGTCGCGGCCAAACAGGGCGCACAGCCGGGTTCCCGCCACCCGGAACGGGTAGCCGGCCGCGGCGTCGCAAGACAGCACGAAAATGTCGCCGAGCAGTTCGCGGACCGCGCTCGGTTCGATATCGCCGCGCTCGGGCGCCGGCGCGGTGCCGCGCTGGGCGTCCCAATACGCGAAGAACGCACGACTCGACGGATGCTTCATACTTCTTCCTGGCCCGCGTCGAACGCGCAGCGGAACAGATCTGTCCCGTATCCGCGCAGCGCCGGCCCCTCGATTGTTGTGCAGGAGGGGCAGTGCAGCGTCCATGCCGGAAGCCCGGTACGATCACGTTAACCCCTGTTTTGTGGGGTTAAGGTTAAATTAACTACGTTTGTTAACGTGCCTGACTTCTACTTATTTCAAAGCTCAGCGAGCGCTCTGTGGATCAGCGCGAGCCGACATTATGGCGTTAAGGATAAATTAACGCTGCGCTTTCCGGCGGCGATGGTGGGCCGTATGGTCGACTCGTTCTTCGGCGCGGATGAGCTCCAGGCATCCGGGCAGACGGGCAGGGTGGCTGAAAAACAAAAGGCGCCGCGCGGACGAACCGCAGCGGTGGCACGCAGGATCAAAGGGGAGCGCTTTCTCAGGGCGCTCCCCTTTGTCGTTCGGGCCCTGCCGCGGTCCCCCGATTGCATTTCACTTGGCCGGGAAATGCTCTAAGGGATCGCTTTGTCCCTTCCGGACCGCTCCGCGGACCGGGCCGTTCGCAGGTCGACCCCGTTGGATTCTCAGCCCGCCCAGCAGCCGCTGCCGCCGCCACCGGAGGCGCCGCGCGAGCCGATCCTGAACCTGCCGGGCGCGCTGACTGCTTATGTGCTGTTGCTCGCCGTCATCCATCTGCGCGTGCTGCTGCCGCCGGACATCGAATACTGGACTATCGAGGTGTTCGGCTTCATCCCGAGGCGCTACGACGCGACGCTGCTGGCCGCGCCGTTCCCCGGCGGCACCGGCGCCAAGGTCTGGACCTTCGTCACCTACTCGCTGCTGCATGCCAATATGAGCCACATCATTTTCAACGTGCTGTGGCTGCTGCCGTTCGGTAGCGCGGTGGCCCGGCGGTTCGGCGCGGCGAGGTTCTTCCTGTTCATGGCGGTGACTGCGATCGGCGGTGCGCTCGCTCATCTCGTCACCCACGAGCACGAGATCGCGCCGATGATCGGCGCCTCGGCCTCTGTATCGGGCGCCATGGCGGCGGCGATCCGCTTCGCCTTTGCGCGCGGCGGCTTCCTGTCGCTGCGCCGCGGCGACGCGGATGCGGCCGCACGGGTGCCGGCGCAGCCGCTGCTACGCGCGCTGCGCGATCCGCGGGTGCTGGCGTTCCTCGGCATCTGGTTCGGTATCAATATCATCTTCGGCATGGGCTCGATCGCGGTCGGCAACGAGGGCGCCAGCGTCGCCTGGCAGGCGCATATCGGCGGTTTCTTCGCCGGCCTGCTGCTGTTCTCGCTGTTCGATCCGGTGCCACGCCGATCAGCGACGCCGACCGATTCCAACTAATCAGTCGCCTTCCTAGCTACGTATTGCGCTGCGGCGCCGCTGTTGCAGTGCCCGCAGGGCAACGCGGATTTGCCGCATTTCGGCCTATCCTAATGAACGAGTTCGGGCGCGCCGCGGGAACTATCCAGGTGCTTCGCGCGATGAATCCCGAACCAACGCACGCTGCGGTCAACTGCAGCGGCTGATCAGGGAGGCGACAATGACGGTGCAGGCTATTCTCGAATCGAAGGGTCGCTACATCTACAGCGTCGAGCCGGACGAGCGGCTGTCCGCGGCGGTGAAGACGCTGGCGGAGCGCCGCGTCGGCGCCGTGCTGGTGATGCGTGGGACCCGGCTCGACGGCATTTTGTCGGAGCGCGACGTGGTGAAGGTGCTGGCCGATCGCGGTCCGGCGGCGCTCGATGCTCCCGTGCATACGGTGATGACCCGCGACGTCGTCAGCTGCAGCCAGACCGACACCGTCAGCAGCATCATGGAAGTGATGACGCTGTCGAAGTTCCGGCATCTGCCGGTGCTCGACGGCAGCGAGCGCGTGGTCGGCCTGATCTCGATCGGCGACATCGTGAAATGGCGGCTCAGCGAATACGAGCACGAGCAGCGCGCGCTACACGACTACATCAAGTCGGCGTGACGTCACCGGCCCTCAGGCTCAGCGCCCCGCGCCCTCGATGAACAGCGTCCAAGCCTTGTCGAAATAGGCGGTCTGGGCACGCGGCGACGCGTAGGTCGTCCCGCCTAGCATGGCGTCGATCATCGGCCCCATGGCGATGCTGCTCAGCAGTTGAGCCGCGAGAAATCGCGCGTCGCCACGGGCCAGTGCGCCGGCCTTCTGCGCGTCCGTGATCAGAGACAGCAGCCGGTCCATGATCGGGTCGTCGGTGCGGCTCGCCACGGCCTGACCGACGACGATCGCCTCGCTGAAAGCGATGCGCTTGAAGGCGATCAGCGTCGGATCGAGATTGGCGGTGAGCAGCCAGCGCGCCGCCGCGCGCAGTTGCGAGAGCGCGTCGCCGGTCTGCGTCGCCATCGTGGTCTGGAAATGCGCCACCGTCTGCGTGCGCGCATGCTCGACGACGCCTTCGAACAACGCCAGCTTCGACGGGAAGCGCCGATAGACGGTGTCCTTGCCGACGCCGCATGCCGCCACGACCTGCTCGACCGACGTCGCCGCATAGCCCTGCTGCGCAAACAGCCGTGACGCCGTCTCGATGATGTGAAGCGATTTCGCTTCCACATCGCTTTTGCGCGGGCGTCCGCCTTTGGAAGTGGTCGTCAGAGTTGGCATGCGGGTCCTTGATCGTCGGCTGCGACGAAGCAGGTGTTTCGAGCAATTCCAATCCCAGATTTGCGATCGCTTGGCAATCGATCTGGACAGGACGGTCCCGTCCCGTTTATTTCCCCGCCGCCGCTGAAGGCGAGGTATCGGGGGATATCGATGGGACGTGAGAACAAGATCGTCGTCGGACTGGGCGTCGCCGTTGCGCTGTCGCTGAGTAACAGCACCGACGCCGCTGCGCAAAGTGGGGGCGAAGCGGTGGCGCTGCCGCCGGTCACCGTGCAGTCCGCCGAGCGCCGCGCTGCCCGACGCGCAGCGGCCCGCCCGGCGGCTCCGCGTGTGCTGCCCGCCCGCACGCAGCCGCGTCCGCAAGACACGCCCGCTGCGCGGCCCGTCAGTGCCTCGAACACGGCGGATCGCTACGTCGCCCGCACTACCGGCACCGCCACCAAGACCGACACGCCGGTTCTCGAGACGCCGCAGTCGATCTCGACCATCACGCGCCGGCAGATGGACGACCAAAACGTCCAGACCGTCGCCAATGCGCTGCGCTACACCGCGGGCGTCTTGTCCGACGCCGACACCAACTCGCGCTTCGATAGCGTGTTCATCCGCGGCTTCGGGGCGTTCGGCACCGCGACCAACTACGTCAGTTTCCTCGACGGCTTGAAGCTGCCGCGCGGCCAGGCCTTCGCCAACACCGCGATCGATCCGTTCCTGCTCGACCGCGTCGAGGTGCTGAAGGGACCATCGGCGGTGCTGTACGGACAGACCAGCCCCGGCGGTCTCGTCAACCAGATCAGCCGGATGCCGAGTGCGGTGCCCTACAACGAGGTGCGTGTCGAGGGCGGCACTTACGGCCGTCTGCAGTCCGGCCTCACCAGCCAGGGCGCGCTCGATAAAGAGGGGCACTGGCTGTACAGCCTCACGGCGATCGGCCACACCTCGGGCACCCGTTATGACAATGTCGACGAGCAGCGTATTGCCGTCGCGCCGGCGTTGACCTGGGCGCCCGACATGGACACGCGCTTCACGATCCAGAGCTATTATCAGAAGGATCCGAAGGGCGGCTATTTCAACTCGCTGTATCCGACCTCGCTGGCGCCGCCGCAATACCGGCCTTATCTCAACTCGCGCCTCAACGTCGGCGATCCGGGCTTCGATTCTTTCGAGCGGGAGCAATACGGCGTCGGCTATCAGTTCGACAAACGTCTCAACGAGGTCGTCAGCGTCAAGTCGAGCCTGCGCTACTCGCATGTCGACGTGGATTTCAAATCGCTGCAGATGAGCGCGCCGCTCACTGCGACCGGGACCATCCCGCGCTGGGCGCTGCGCTCGATCGAGGATGTCGGCGGCCTGTCCACCGACAATCGCATCCAGTTCGATCTGGCCACCGGCGCGCTGCAGCACAAGATCATCACCGGCGTCGACTATCAGAATACGCGCAGCAACTGGGTCTACCAGCTCGGCGCCGCTCCCTCGCTCGATGTCGTCAATCCGGTTTACGATCAGTCGATCGGATCGCTCGCGTCGCTGATCGACAGCGGCCAGCAATTGTCGCAGACGGGGCTCTATGCGCAGGATCAGATCAGCCTCGGCGGCTGGCGGGCGACGCTCGGCATCCGCCACGATTGGGCCGAGCAGGCGACGGACAATCGTCTTGCCGGATCGCGGTCCACCCAGGCGGACGACAAGACCACTTATCGGGCCGGCCTGCTGTATCTGTTCGACAACGGCATTGCGCCGTATGTGAGCTATTCGACGTCGTTCGAGCCGGTGACCGGCGTCGGCTCGGATGGCCGGGCGTTCATCCCGACCACGGCCGAGCAATATGAGGGCGGCATCAAGTATCAGCCGAACTTCCTGCCGATCCTGCTGACGGCCTCGGTGTTCGACATCCGCCAGGAGAACGTGCTGACGCCGTCGTCGGTGCCCGGCTTCAACGTGCAGCAGGGCGAAGTCCGCTCGAAGGGCGTCGAATTCGAAGCTCGTGGCAACGTGACTGACAACCTCCAACTGGTCGGCGCGTTGACCTTCCTCGACACCCGCGTGTCCAGATCCACGACGGCGTCGATTATCGGCAACCGGCCACAGGCCGTCCCTGACTTCTTCGGTTCGGTCTGGGCGAACTACACGTTCCAGACCGGCCCTGTCACGGGTCTGACGTTCGGCGGCGGCATTCGCCACGTCGGCGCGAGCTATGGCGACGACGCCAACACCTTACGCACGCCGGCCTATACGGTGGTGGATGCGGCGCTGAAATACGAGCTCGCCAATCTGGCGCCGAGCCTGAAGGGCACGACGCTGACGCTCAACGTCAACAACCTGTTCGACAAGGAATACTATTCGAGCTGCTCGTCGGGGTTCTATTGTCAGTTCGGCAATCGCCGCACGGTCCTGGCGGGGATCCGGTATCGATGGTGAGGGATCATCACCACAAGGCGCGCCGCCGATGACGCGGCGCGCCGTCCGAGCCTGGGTGTGGGTTCACCGCTGGAGCAGCTTGGTCTGCACTTTGTTCGCGCTGCTCTTGTGCCTGACCGGTCTGCCGCTGATCTTCAAGGACGAACTCGGTCCCGATCTGAAGTTGGCCGCAACCGCGGCGGCGCCGGGCAGCGCATCGGTCGATGCCATGATGGCGCATGCGTTGGCTGCGCGTCCGGGCGAGGTGGTGCCGTATCTGTTCTACGATCGCGATCATCCGATCCTGAAGGTGCCGACCGCGGCGTCGATGACGGCCGACCCGGCCACGTTTCACTATCAGGTGTTCGATACCCGCACCGGACAGCAGATCGAGATCCCGCAGCCCAACGAGGGCTTCCTGTATGTGATGACGCGGCTGCATCTCGACCTGTTCGGCGGCGTTCCCGGCACGCTGTTTCTCGGCGCGATGGGATTGCTGCTGGTGATCGCGATCGTGTCAGGCGTGGTGCTGTATGGTCCGTTCACGCGCCGTCTCGACTTCGGTGTGGTGCGGACGGGCGGCAGCTGCCGCCGAAGCTGGCTCGACCTGCACAATCTGCTCGGCATCGCGACGCTGGCCTGGTTCGGCGTGGTCAGCCTGACCGGCGTTATCAACACCTTGGCGGCACCGATCGAACTCGCCTGGCAAGCTAATCAGCTCGTCGAGATGGCGTCGCAGGCCAAGCCGATCGCCGGGCAGGGGCGGCAGGCCGCGATCGACGACGTGCTGCGCGAGGTCCGCACTGAAGTGCCGGGCATGAATGTGATGACGGTGGCGTTTCCCGGCACGCCCTTCGCCACGTCGTCGCACATTGCGATCTTTCTCACCGGCAACACGCCGATTACCAGCCGCATCCTCAAGCCGGCGCTGGCCGATGCGGCGACCGGGAATGTCGTGTCGGTGCGCGACATGCCCTGGTACGCGACCGCGCTGTTCATGTCGCAGCCGCTGCACTTCGGCGATTACGGCGGGCTGCCGTTGAAGATCATCTGGGCGCTGCTCGATGTCGTGACCATCGTGGTGCTGATCAGCGGCCTCTATCTGTGGTGGGCGAAGCGGCCGCGCCGCGAGGCTCCGTCCGAAACGGAAGGCCTCGCAACATGAGCGTTTCCCGACCGCAATGGCGGTGGCCGATCGCGTTGGCGATTGCGACGGTGTTCGGACTCCTCGCAGCGCTGATCGGCGAGGGCGGGGTGTGGTGGGCGCTGTGCTGGATCGCGCTGGCGTCGCCCCTGGCGACGATCGCCTGGTGCGTGGCGCGGCGCGCCGCGGCGCCTGATGGCTGCGCCGGCTAGCTCAAGTCTCGACCGGAACTTCGGTCTTCGGTTTCTGCGGCGCCGCTTCCTCGATCGCCTCGCGGATCGAGTCGATGGCGCGCTCCGCAGCGCGGGCGCCGTGCGCGATCATCTCGTCGGCGCGGTGGAAGTCGAACCAGCCGATCCGGCCGACCCGCGGCGAGATCAGCATGTCGGGCGGATCGCCGGCGAGGCGGGCGCGGGTGATGCGGTCCTGCATGATGTTGAAAGCGTCGACCATCACCTTGGAGATGCCGGGGCGGCTGTCGCTGCCGAACAGCTCCTGCTTGACGAAGCGCTCCGGCGAAAAGAACCGGCCGAAACCGCGCTTCGGCGCGGGCTCCGGCAACGGCTCGATCTCTTCCTCGACCGAACCGTGGGAGAAGATCGTGGTGCCGTGGCCGAACACGTCACTCGACACGTTGGCGGCGATCACGATCTCGGCGCCGAGCGCGCGGGCGGCCGAGACCGGCACCGGATTGACCAGCGCGCCGTCGACCAGCCAGCGGTCGCCGATCAACACCGGCGAGAAGATGCCGGGCAGCGCGTAGGACGCCCGCACCGCATCGACGATCCGGCCGTGGGTCAGCCAGATCTCGTGGCCGGTTCGCACTTCGGTCGCGACGCTGGCGAATTTCTGCTTGAGATCCTGGATCATGATCTGGCCGAGTGTGGCCTCGAGCTGCGCGGCGAGCTTGCTGCCGCCGATCAGGCCCGAGCCGTTCAGCCGGATGTCGAGATAGCCGAGGATGTTGCGCGGCTGCAGCCCGCGCGCCCATTCCTCCAGCGTGTCGAGGTGACCCGCCACATAAGCGCCGCCGACCACCGCGCCGATCGAGGTGCCGACCACCACGTCCGGGGCGATTCCAGCCGCCAGCAGCGTGCGCAGGATACCGATATGGGCGAAACCACGCGCCGCGCCGCCGCCGAGCGCCAGCCCGATCACCGGCCGGCGGATGGTGTCGAGCCCGACCTTGCCCGGGGCGGGCGGGGTGCTCTGCCCGCGACCGATCAGATTTTCCAGCACGGCTGTCTCCTCGAATCCGCGACGCATTCCCCGCAAGGCGGCCGGCACGGTGTAAACCAGTCGAAATCAAAGCGCGATCGATTGATCTTTGCCAGATCTCTTCGCACCGCATGATGAATGCCCGGCGAGGGCCGGACTAGGGGGAAATCGTGACATTCCGGCGAAAATGACCCCGTTACCGTTTCGGCTGTGCGTAGCGTCGCGGTCCTCCGTCCGAGGCTTGAATTTGCCGCGTTTTCAGTGAAAACCATCAGCCATGATTTGCAGGGGTAAAACTGGCCGGGCGGGGCCACGGGGATGGCTGCGGCTCGCCTGCGTGTCCGCCTGTCTGGCCGCCCTGTCGGTGCAGCCGGCGTCGGCGCAATTCTTCAGCGACCGCCCGCCGCCGATTCCTCCCGCATCCGTGCCCGAGCCGCCAGCCGGCGGCGCGATCAGTCTGGCACCGTCCTCCGGCCCTGCCGCCGTTCCGACCTTGCCGGCGCCGCTGACCCAGCCGCCGGTCGCCGCGGTCACGCCGCCGGCGACGTCGCCGCTGCCGGCGCCCGTCGCACCGACGCAGGGCGTGCTGGCACTGACCGCGCGCTACGGCAAGGACCTGCCGACCATCAACAGCGGCCTGGTCTGGCGGGTGTATTCGGACCGTCCGGACGAGACCGGGGTGGTCAAGCTGGTCCGCGAGGATCACGGCGCGACTCCGAACATTGTTCTGCCGCCCGGCAACTACGTCGTGCACGTCGCCCATGGCCTCGTCAGCGCGGTGCGCCCGGTGTCGCTGAAGGCCGATACCGACCGCGAGGCGTTCATCCTGCCGGCCGGCGGGCTGCGGATCGAAGGCCGAGTCGGCGGCACGCGGATTCCGCAGAACCAGATTTCGTTCTCGATCTACAAGGGCAGTCAGTTCGAGAACAATCAGCGCGCGCCACTGGTGCCGAACGCCGCCGCCGGGGACGTCGTGCTGGTGCCCGAGGGCACGTACTACATCGTCTCGAACTATGGCGACGCCAACTCGGTGGTGCGCTCCGACATCCGCGTCACCGCCGGCAAGCTGACCGACGTGACGGTCACGCATCGTGCGGCGGTGATCACGCTGAAGCTGGTCTCGGAGAAGGGCGGAGAGGCGCTCGCCAACACCGCCTGGTCGGTGCTCACGCCGGGCGGCGACGTCGTCAAGGAATCGATCGGCGCATTCCCGCGCGTGATCCTGTCCGAAGGCGAGTACCGCGCCATCGCCAAGAACGAAGGCAAGATGTTCGAGCGCGGCTTCAACGTCGTCAACGGCGTCGACGGCGAGATCGAAGTTCTGGCGCGTTGAGCCGCGCCGCCGTCGGCCGTCATTCGAGCTTGCCCGAGCGCCTCCCGGATCGGCCCGTTAGAACATCGCTTCGCGAAGGATGCAGATCCACAGCCCGCCGTCACTGGCGGACTGGGCGCGCACCTGCAGCTCCCGTTCGGGATCGGAGAAGTCGCCAACGTGGCCGATCTCGATATCGACGGTGCCATGCCGCTGAGCCTGTTCGATACGGCCCCTGAACTCCGCAGTGCCCATGCAGGGCGCGACGCTGGTGAAGAAGTCGAGGCCCAGCGCGGGCCGCGATCCATAGCCGGAGAGCCGCGCCTCGGTGGCGTTGAAATGTGTCACGCGACCGGAGCTGTCGAGCTTGATGATGCCGAACGGTGCGGCATCGCGCTGCGCGTCGGATAGTTGCTCGAGCTGATGCCCCAGGTCGGGAGCGTTGAAATCAATCAATGTCATGGAAATGACCCTCGCCGGAAAATGCGCCATCGGCAAACGATATGATGGCGAAAAGGTGGGTGACGTTGTCCTGCGCCTCGGAGAGCGGCAGGATCAGTCGTTCGAAGATGAGTGACGGCTGCGCGCCGAGCCTGATGCGCGCGTAGTCGAAATGCGCGATGCCGCGCGCAGCGCGGTGATACGCTGCGGCCATCAGGTTCATCAGTTCGCCCGCGGCGTCTGAGACTGTTTGGCCGTCTGGCACACGGCCGAGCCGCTCGGATAACGATGGCCCGGCGAAGACGATGCGGAATGTCGGGGCAACCTGGCCCGGTTCGACCATGACGAGACAGCTGGTGTGTAGCAGCTCCGCGGCGGCCTGCCGGATCCAGGTGGGAGTCGGCAGACGTCCCTGTTCGTTGCACCAGCCGCGCCAGGTATCGAACGCGCTGCGCACCGTGTCGCTGCGAATCTTGTCGCGCACGCGCGCCGACAGCCGCAGCGTCTCCGCAGTCGTGACCGACGCCGGCATCCGGCCCAGTTTCTCCAGGATCGCGCGGGCGAACACCGGCTCCGAGATCGGCTTGCGAAAGACCAACTCGTCTTGCGGAATCGCGATCGGCGCTGCACCGGTGGTGAAGATCAGCGGCAGCGACGGCCATCGTTCGCGCAGCTCGCTGGCCAGCGTCGGCCCCAGACCGCGATCGACCTGCAGATCGATGCAGGCGAGGTCGATGCGGTCGACGCCGCTTAGTAACGCGGTGGCGAGGCCGGTCTCCGCGGCTTCGATCACCTGGTAGCCGAGATGCCTGAGCAGGGCGGCCAGATGCGCGCGGACCATCTCGTCGCCTTCCAGCAACAGGATAGCCGCGTTGCCATGCGCGGACGGATCGACGGTCTTCAGCGACATGACCCGGCGCCCGTCAGTGCCGGTGCGCGGCAGATAGAGGTCGATCGTGGTGCCGATCCCGACTTCGCTGGCGATCATCACGCGCCCGCCGCATTGCGCGGCAAGTTCGAACGCTGACGAGAGGCCGAGCCCTGTTCCCTTCTCGGGATCCTTGGTGGTGAAGTAGGCTTCGCCTGCGCGCGCCAGCACGTTGGGCGGCATGCCGACGCCCGTATCGCGAAGCGAGAAGTGCACGTAATCGCCGGGCGCCAGCGCAGGAGGCCGTTCCACCGCGTAGCAGTTCTTCACCGCCAGCGTCAGGGTTCCGCTCTCCGCCATCGCGTCGCGCGCATTGGCGGCGAGGTTGAGGATGACCGCCTGCAGCCGGGCCTCGCTGATCAGCACCGGCCAGCAATTCGGATCGATCTCCATGCGCAATTCTATGCCGCCGGGCAGCATGTGGCGCACCAGGTCGCTGGTGTTCCGTATGAACTCGGCCGCCGCGACGACGTGGGGTTCCGTGTCCTCGATGCGCGACAGATTCAGCAACTGGCGAACCAGCCGCTTGCCGCGGCGTAGCGCCAGCTCGAGATGTTGCGCGGTCTCGTTGTGCGCGGAGCGACGGCCGTCGTGCAGCAGCGTATCGACCGCGCCGCTCAGCACCAGAAGCACGTTGTTCATATCGTGCACGATGTTGCCGACGAAGTGCCCGAGCAGGCGCAGCTTTTCGGTGTGAACCGTACGCGCCGTCGCGGCGGCGATCCGCTTCGATTGCTGAGCGAGCTGCCCCAGCAGCACGGCGAGCGCCGCTTCCTTGTCGGCCAGACGCTTTTCGAGGTCGCTCTCGGCCTGCTTGCGCGCCGTGATATCGACGCTGCGCACCACGATAGCGGCCGGCGTGTCGCCATCGGCAGGGACGGGCGCGACCAGAACGTCGAACCACAGCGCGCTGCCCGTCAGCGAGACGCAGGGCGCAGAGAAACGCGTGGGAAGGTCGTCGCGCGCACGGGCCACCGCGCGCTGCGCGAGCGCGTCGGGCGACCACAGATCGCTCCAGCGGCGGCCGATCACCTCGGCTTCGCTCGCCGCCATCACGCGGCACCAGGTTGCATTGGCGTGCTGGATGAGGCCGTCGTGGTCGAGCGTGACAACGCCGTCGTCGCTCGCGTGCCAAAGCGCTAAAGCAAGTGCGGCCGACATCAGGCGGCTTTCGTTCCTGTGCTACCGACCTGGGCCGGGCCCGTTTTCACGGATGATGGGAGATAGCATCGGTATCATGACTTGGGCGAACGGAAGATTGGTCTAAAAGTCTATCGATCTTCCGATGCCAGCTCTGCCGGGGCAGTGCAAGGCGGGTCTGTGATAGCTGTCACAATCGCTAACGCGGACTAACCATGCGATGACATAAATCCATCATAATCAAGCGTTTCGCGCCGGGTTACCGTGGCGTTTACATCGTCTTAATCAGGAATACGTCGACTGGAACCTGATCGATTGGGCGCGGGGACGCGACAGGTGACGGCCAGACACAGTCGGGAGACGCTGACCACTCAGCTCTCTGCCGATCTCGCAATTTTGCAGCGGAAATGGTACGCGGCGGTCCAGCCCGGACAGTCGCTGCCGAGCTATGAGGAGGTGATGCTCGGCAGTCTCGGCCGGCTCGCCGACCAGATGGCGCTGCTACAGCTCACCGGCGGCACGCCCGGCGTCTCGCGCACCGGACGCTACGTGCAGCAATGGCTGGGCGACGATCGCTGGGACATTCCGCTCGACGCGCTGGCGCCGGATTGCGCCACGGCGCTGGTGCAGACCGCGATGAGCGCGCTGCAGAACCAGCGGCCCTACCTCGGCACGGCGCACGTCGTGCGCGACGGCATCGTGCAGAAATACGTGTTGCTGGCGCTGCCGACCTCGTCGCGTTGGGGCAACACGCTGATCGGCGTCTATATCAACGAAGACGGCTTCCGCTACAATCTGCTCGACGCGAACTTCTCGTCGACCGACGACGGCATCGTCTCGCTCTCCGCGATCCGCGGCCCGGACGAGCGGCCGTTCGATTTCCAGATTGTGCATCTCAACGACGGCGCCTCCGACCTGCTGGGCGAGTCGCCATCGGCGCTGCAATGGAGCCGGCTGTCGGCCGGCAAGCATCTGCTGTGCGAGCCCGGCGTCGTGGCGCGGCTGTTGGCGCTGGTCGATAATGGCGGCCAGGACACCATCCAGATCGACACCGACGATCGCAATCTCAGCCTCGGCGCTAACGGTTTCGGCGATATCGTGTCGCTGACGATCTCCGACATCACCTCGCTGAAGAAGCGCGAGGAGTCGTTCCGCCTGCTGTTCGACGGCAATCCGATGCCGATGTGGGTGTTCGATTCCGCCACCACCGAGTTTCTCAGCGTCAATGACGCGGCCGTGCAGCATTACGGCTACGATCGCGAGACGTTCCTGCGCATGACGCTGCGCGAGATCTGGCCGCGCGAGGAATGGGCCGCGCACAGCCACGCGCTGCTCAAGATCGGGGACAGCTATCAGTCCGAGGGCAACTGGCGTCACATCAAGGCCGACGGCACCGCCATCGAGGTGCTGACCTTCGGTCGTCGCGTCGTGTTCGATGGCCGTGATGGTTTCCTCGTCGCCGTGGTGGACATCACCGAGCGCCGCAAGGCCGAGGCGAAGATCGCCCACATGGCGCATCACGACGGCCTCACCAATCTGCCCAATCGCGCGCTGTATCAGGAGCGGCTGCAGCAGGCGCTGGACCTGGCGCGCGACGGCACCGCGCGTGTCGCGGTGATGTGTCTGGACCTCGACCTGTTCAAGAACGTCAACGACTCCTTCGGTCATCCGATGGGGGATCGGCTGTTGCGCTGCGTGGCCGAGCGGCTGCGTAGTGCGGTTGGCGGTGGCGATCTGGTGGCGCGTCTCGGCGGCGACGAATTCGCGCTGGTGCTCAGTCAGTTCGCATCGCCGAACGAGGCCAGCGATTTCGCCGGGCGGCTGATCGAGATCGTCAGCGCGCCCTACGATATGGACGGACTCGAGGTGGTGATCGGCGCCTCGATCGGCATCGCGATGGCGCCCGGCGACGGCGACGATTGCGAGGCGCTGCTGCGCAACGCCGACATGGCGTTGTATCGCGCCAAGGCGTCGGGGGGAGGCTGTCATCATTTCTTCGAGAAGGAGATGGACCGCCAGGCGCAGATCCGCCGCGACATGGAGATCGATCTGCGCCACGCCTTTGCGCATGGCGAGTTCGATCTGCACTATCAGCCGCTGATCGATCTTGCCGAGGACCGGATCGGCGGTTTCGAGTCGCTGCTGCGCTGGCGCCATCCCGAACGAGGCATGATCTCGCCGGCGGATTTCATCCCGGTGGCGGAAGATATCGGCCTGATCGTCGGGCTCGGCGAGTGGGTGCTGCGCCAGGCCTGCATGGAAGCGGCGCGCTGGCCAGACGACGTCAAGGTCGCGGTCAATCTCTCGCCGGTGCAATTCCGCAGCCGCAATCTCGTGCAGGTGGTGATTTCGGCGCTGGCGCAGTCGGGGCTGTCGCCGCGCCGGCTCGAACTGGAGATCACCGAGTCGCTGTTCCTCGCCGACAGCGAAGCCAATCTCGCCACGCTGCATCAGCTCCGCAGCCTTGGGGTGCGGATCTCGATGGACGATTTCGGCACCGGTTATTCCTCGCTGAGCTATCTGCGCAGCTTCCCGTTCGACAAGATCAAGATCGACCGGTCCTTCGTGAAGGATCTGGTCGAGCGGCCGGACTGCATGGCGATCGTGCGTGCGATCTCGGGT
>NZ_JBMDXE010000379.1:0-7248 GCF_048594845.1 Rhodopseudomonas sp.
GTGCCGCAGATCCGGGACCCCGGTTACTTCGCTGCAGTCCGAACCGGTGCCCCGGATCTGCAGCGCACTCCGCCGCTTCGCGGCGCAGTGCGCTTTGTCCGGGGTACGTACTTCGGATGCGGCGATTTACTTGCCGTCCCACTCCTTCGCCAGCGCGGCCAGATCCGTCTTGATCGGTGCGCGAACCGTCGACGGGGTGCGCATGAAGCGCGGCGCCGGCGCCGGCTGGGTGTGGCCTTCGTGCTTGATGAAGACCTCGCGGGCGACCATGTGCGGATGCTTGGTGGCTTCCGACATCGTCAGCACCGGGGCGAAGCAGACGTCGGTGCCTTCCATCAGCTTGCACCATTCGTCACGCGTCTTGCTCTTGAACACCGCGACCAGCTTCTGCTTCAGCTCCGGCCAGTTTTTCGGATCCATCTGGCCGTCGTATTGAGCATCGGTGAGGCCGGCGAGTTCGCGTAGCAGCGCGTAGAACTGCGGTTCGATCGAACCGATCGAGATGAAATGGCCGTCCTTGCATTCGTAGGTGCCGTAGAAATGCGCGCCGCCGTCGAGCATGTTGCTCTCGCGGGCTTCCTTCCAGCGGCCGGCCGCGGTCATGTCGAAGAACATCGTGATCAGCGACGCAGCGCCGTCGCACATCGCGGCGTCGACGACTTGGCCCTTGCCGGAGCGCTTGGCTTCGAGCAGCGCTGCGAGGATGCCGACCACGAGATACAGCGAGCCGCCGCCGAAATCGCCGACCAGATTGAGCGGCGGCACCGGCTTCTCGGCCGGGCCGATCGCCGCCAGCGCGCCCGTGATCGAGATGTAGTTGATGTCGTGGCCGGCCGCCTGCGCCAGCGGGCCAGTCTGGCCCCAGCCGGTCATGCGGCCGTACACCAGCTTGGGGTTGCGGCCCAGCACGACGTCGGGGCCGAGCCCGAGCCGCTCCATCACGCCAGGGCGATAGCCCTCGATCAGCGCGTCGGCCTGATCGAGCAGTGTCATCACGCCGGCGACCGAATCCTTGTTCTTGAGATCGACCTCGACGACCTTGCGGCCGCGCGCGGCGGCGCCCTGCGGCTTTTGCCCGGCGCGTACCAGCGTGATCACCTCGGCGCCCATGTCGGCCAGCAGCATCGCGCCGAACGGACCCGGGCCGATGCCGGCGAATTCGACGATGCGGATGCCGGCGAGCGGGCCGCCGGCGGCGGTCTGCGAGGTGGCGGAAGGCGAGGCTGACTGTTGCACCTTGGGTGTCCTTTTGTTGTTGTCCGCGCAGGCGGAGCGTTGTGGTCGCGGCGAAATCACCACGGCGGCCGGGCGAAGAGCAAGCGGCTTTTCAGCGCAGCGCTGCATGCGGCCATGATGCGGCGGTGCAACAACGCAAAACGGCGCGCTCATGGCGCGCCGTCTGCCGTGAAGTGGAATTAGCTTCAGCCGGCGGACTCGACAGCGCGCTGCGCCATCACCTTGATCAGGTTGGCGCGATAGTCCGAGGTGCCGTGGATGTCCTCGATCAGCCCATCGTCCGCGACTTTCACGCCGTCGAGCGCGGCGGCCGACCAGTTCGCCTTCAGCGCCTGTTCGATCACCGGCACCCGCATCACGCCGTTCTGCGACGCGCCGGTGGCGGCGACGCGGATCTCGCCGGACTTCAGCTTGGCGACGAACACGCCGGTCAGCGCGAAGCGCGACGCCGGGTTGCGCATCTTGGAGTAGCCGGCCTTCTCCGGAACCGGGAACGAGATCGCCGTAATGATTTCGTTGTCCTCCAGCGCGGTCATGAACAGGCCCTTGAAGAACTGATCGGCCGGGATCTCGCGCTTGTTGGTCTTCACCGTCGCGTTCAATGCCAGCACCGCGGCCGGATAGTCCGCGGCCGGGTCGTTGGTGGCGACCGAGCCGCCGATCGTGCCGCGATAGCGCACCGCGGGATCGCCCAGCACCGAGGTGAGATGCGCGATCGCCGGGATCATGCGCTTCACGTCGGAATTGCTGAGGATGTCGTAGTACGTCGTCGCCGCCTTGATGGTCAGCGTGTCGCCGCTGGCTTCGATACCGATCAGGCCGGGGATCTTGGCGATGTCGATGACGTCGCTCGGCGCCGTCAGGCGCTGCTTCATCACCGGCAGCAGCGTGTGGCCGCCGGCGAGAAATTTCGGATCGCTGCCCTTGCCGTAAAGCGCCACGGCTTCGTCGACGCTGGAAGCACGGTGATAGTTGGTCGAATACATGGATATCTCCTGTCAGAGATGAATTGGTTGTTAGATCGCAAACCTCTCCGTCATTGCGAGGAGGTGGAGCCGACGAAGCAATCCATAAGCAGTGCACTGAGCTGGATTGCTTCGCGGAGCCTGTGCCCGGACCGCGCGGCGCGCGGATCCGGGTGCTCGCAATGACGGGGTCTACACTCCGTCCTGTTACTCCGCCGCCTGCTGCAGTTGCATCGCGTGCCACACCCGATCCGGCGTCGCCGGCATTTCCAGCCGGTTGGTGCCGATCGCGTCGGTGATGGCGTTGATCACTGCCGCCGAGGCGCCGATCGCGCCGGCCTCGCCGCAGCCCTTGATGCCGAGCGGATTGCCCGGGCACAGCGTCGTGGTGTGGGAGACGTTGAACATCGGCACGTCCTCGGCGCGCGGCATTGCGTAGTCCATGAACGATGCGGTGACGAGCTGGCCGCTTTCGTCATAGATGGCGTTTTCCAGCAGCGCCTGGCCGATGCCCTGGACCAGGCCGCCGTGGACCTGACCCTCGACGATCATCGGGTTGATCAGCCGGCCGAAATCGTCCACCGCCACGAAGTTGACGAACGACGTCTTGCCGGTGCCGGGATCGACCTCCACTTCGCAAACATACGAGCCGGCCGGGAAGGTGAAGTTGGTCGGATCGTAGAACGCGCTTTCCTTCAGGCCCGGCTCCATGCCGTCCGGCAGATTGTGCGCCGTGTAGGCGGCGAGGGCGACCATCGGCAGCGCGATCGACTTGTCGGTGCCGGTGACTTTGAACTCGCCGTTCTCGATGACGATGTCGTTCTCGGACGCCTCGAGCTGATGCGCGGCGATCTTCTTGGCCTTGGACTCGACCTTCTCCATCGCCTTGACGATCGCCGACATGCCGACCGCGCCGGAGCGCGAGCCGTAGGTGCCCATGCCGAACTGCACCTTGTCGGTGTCGCCGTGGACGATCGACACCTGATTGATCGGAATGCCGAGCCGGTCGGCGACCAGCTGCGAGAACGTCGTCTCGTGGCCCTGGCCGTGGCTGTGCGAGCCGGTCAGGATCTCGATGGTGCCGACCGGGTTGACGCGGACTTCAGCCGATTCCCACAGACCGACGCCGGCGCCGAGCGAGCCGACCGCCTTCGACGGCGCGATGCCGCAGGCCTCGATGTAGCAGGAGAAGCCGACGCCGCGCAGCTTGCCCTTGCTCTTGGCCTCGGCCTTGCGGGCCGGGAAGCCCGCATAGTCGATCGCCTTCAGCGCGGCGTCGAGGGACGCGTTGAAGTCGCCGGTGTCGTACGCCATGATGACTGGCGTCTGGTGCGGGAACTGGGTGATGAAGTTCTTGCGCCGCAGCTCGGTCGGATCGACCTTGAGCTGCCGCGCGGCGGTCTCGACCAGCCGCTCCCAGAGATAGCAGGCCTCGGGCCGGCCGGCGCCGCGATAGGCGTCCACCGGCGTGGTGTTGGTGTAGACGCCGATCACCTCGGCGTAGATCGCCGGGATGTTGTACTGGCCGCTCAGCAGCGTCGCGTACAGATAGGTCGGCACCGAGGATGAGAACAGCGACATGTAGGCGCCGAAATTGGCGTGAGTGGTGACCCGCAGTCCGAGCATCTTGTTGTCGGCATCGAACGCCATCTCGGCCTTGGAGATATGGTCGCGGCCGTGGGCGTCGGTGAGGAACGCTTCGGAGCGGTCGCCGGTCCATTTCACTGGCCGGCCGGTGCGCTTGGAGGCCCACAGCGCCACCATCTCTTCCGGATAGATGAATATCTTGGAGCCGAAGCCGCCGCCGACGTCGGGCGCGATCACCCGCAACTTGTGCTCGGGCGCGACGTTGTAGAACGCCGACAGCACCAGCCGCGCGACGTGCGGGTTCTGCGACGTGGTGTAGAGCGTGAAGTGCTCTTCGGCTTCGTCGTAATGCGCGACGGCCGCGCGCGGCTCCATCGCGTTTGGCACCAGGCGGTTGTTGGTCAGCTCGAGCGAGACGACATTGGCGGCCTTGGCGAAGGCCTCATTGGTCGCCTTCTGGTCGCCGATCTCCCAGTCATAGACGATGTTGCCGGGGGCTTCCGGATGCAGCTGCGCCGCGCCGGGCGCGATCGCGGCCTTGATGTCGGCAACTGGCGGCAGTTCCTCGTAGTCGACCACGACCGCTTCGGCCGCGTCACGCGCGAGGTTCTTGCTCTCGGCGATCACCACCGCGACCGCCTGGCCGACGAAGCGCACGGTTTCCGGCGCCATCGCCGGCCACGCGCCCATCTTCATCGCCGAGCCGTCCTTGGAGTGGACGGCCCAGCCGCAGATCAGATTGCCGATCTTGTCGTCGACGATCTGCTGACCGGTCAGCACGTCGATCACGCCCGGCATCGCCTTGGCGGCTTCGACGTCGATGCTTTTGATCTTGGCGTGCGCGTGCGGGCTGCGCACGAAGTGCGCATGCGCCATGCCGATGATCTTGACGTCGTCGACGTAGCGGCCCTTGCCGGTGATGAAGCGTCGGTCTTCCTTGCGAACGACCCTGGCGCCAATTCCCTCGATGCCCATCTGCATTTTCTCCCTTGGACTGCTGGTGCCGCGCGCTTCTCACGCGTCGCGGGTCGCAGCCATCATTCGACTATGTGGTCGGCGACGAAAACGGATGCGGGTAGGCGGCCTATTCGGCGGCCTGCGCCAGCTTCATGCGGGAGGCGGCGTCGAGCACCGATTTGACGATGTTGTGATAGCCGGTGCAGCGGCAGATGTTGCCTTCGAGCTCCTGACGCAGGGTGTGCTCGTCGAGGCCCGCGCCGTGACGGTTCACGATGTCGATCGCCGACATGATCATGCCGGGCGTGCAGTAGCCGCACTGCAGGCCGTGATTGTCGCGGAACGCCGCCTGCATCGGATGCAACTCGTCGCCGCGGGAAATGCCTTCGATGGTGGTGATGTTGGCGCCGTTGACCTGGCCGACCAGCGTCGTGCAGGACTTCACCGCGCGGCCGTCGATATGGACCACGCAGGCGCCGCACTGACTGGTGTCGCAGCCGACATGGGTCCCGGTCAAGTTCAGATGATCGCGCAGGAGGTGGACCAGCAGGGTCCTGTCTTCGACCTCCGCGGTCACAGCTTTACCATTCACAGTCAGTGAGACTTTGGACACGCCCGATCCTCCCGATGGAATTTGTAATTGTTCCAATTAGAAGCACGCGCGACGGAGTTTGCAACTGGGATTTTTGCGGCGTCTGTATCGGGCGACCTTGGACATGACGGCCTCGTGACGATCCGTATCGCGTTGCTTGATTTGCGGGCAGTTTGCGGAGGCGCGCTTGGTCAGCCGGACGGACGGGCGGCATTCGCCGGAACTGATGACGCGAAGCTCCGTTAATGAGCAACCAGTCCGCCGCCCGCGGCGCATCGCCACGTCCGGCGGTTGCGGCGTGGCTCAACACGCCGAGCGAGGTGAATGGGCGATCCAATCAGCGCCGTGAACATCCAGCCGATCCGAGGATCGAATCCGGCTGGCCGCGTGGTCGAGACCGATATCCCGGCCAGGCTGGACGGCTTGCTGTGGAGCAGCATTCACACGCGCGTTGTGCTGGCTCTCGGCGTGACGTGGATCCTGGATGGCCTGGAAGTCACGCTGGCCGGTTCGCTGGCTGGCGCGCTGAAGGCCAGCCCGCAATTGCAGTTCTCCAATTTAGATGTCGGCGCCGCCAACAGCGCCTACCTTGCGGGCGCGGTGATCGGCGCCGTCGGGTTCGGTTGGCTGACAGATCGCATCGGCCGCAAGAAACTGTTTTTCATCACACTGGCTCTGTATCTCGCGGCCACGGCAGCGACCGCATTGTCGTGGGACGTCTGGAGCTACGCGCTCTTCCGTTTTCTCACCGGCGCCGGCATTGGCGGCGAGTACACCGCGATCAATTCGACGATTCAGGAACTGATGCCGGCCCGCTATCGCGGCTGGACAGACCTTGTCATCAACGGGAGCTTCTGGCTGGGGGCGGCGATCGGCGCGGTCGCGGCGATCGTGTTGCTCGATCCCGCCGTGATCAATCCGGAGCACGGCTGGAGACTTGCTTATCTCACCGGCGCCGTGCTGGGTCTCATCGTATTCGCAATGCGGTTCTGGATTCCGGAGAGTCCGCGCTGGCTCATGACGCATGGCCGGCCTGCCGAAGCCGAAGCAATCGTCGCCGACATCGAACGCGGCGCGCGAATTGATCCGGACGCTGCACGAGATCGCCGCACGATCCGGCTGCAGATGCGCAGCCACACGCCGCTGCGCGAGGTCGCAACGACGCTTTTCAAGACGTACAGGAAGCGCTCGGCGGTCGGTTTGACGCTCATGGCCGCCCAGGCGTTCTTCTACAACGCCATCTTCTTCACTTACGCGCTGGTGCTGACCGATTTCTTCGGCATCCCGTCCAGTCACGTCGGCTGGTACATCCTGCCGTTCGCGGCCGGCAATTTTCTCGGTCCCCTGCTACTTGGCCGGCTGTTCGACACGCTCGGCCGCCGCAGCATGATTGCCTTCACTTATGGCGTATCAGGTGTGCTGCTGGCGATCTCCGGCTATCTGTTTTCGATCGGCGCGCTGAGTGCGCAAGGCCAGACGATCGCCTGGATGATCATCTTCTTCTTCGCGTCGCCGGCGGCGAGCGCTGCCTATCTCACCGTCAGCGAGACCTTTCCGCTGGAGGTGCGTGCGCTGGCGATCGCATTGTTCTACGCCTTCGGCACGGCCATTGGCGGCGTCGCCGGGCCGGCGCTGTTTGGTGCGCTGATCGACACGGGTTCGCGCGGCAGCTTGTTCGTCGGCTATCTGCTCGGCGCGCTGCTGATGGTGATCGCCGCCGTCGTCGGCTGGCGTTATGGTATCGCGGCCGAGCGCCGGTCGCTGGAACAGGTCGCGCGGCCACTCGCCGCCGTAGAGGATGACAAATGACTTCGAATCTCGCCGAAACCGCAAAGCGTCTCACGTCGGATTCGACGCCGGCGTCGGCCATCGCAATGCCGCGTCTCGATCAATGTGCGTTGTTGCTCGATA
>NZ_JBMDXE010000038.1:0-11123 GCF_048594845.1 Rhodopseudomonas sp.
GTTCTTGATGCGGATGTTGGCGAAGGTGCCGCGCATCATGACTTCGTGGTTACCACGGCGGGTGCCGTACTGGTTGAAGTCGGCCGGACGCACCTGATGCTCCGACAGATACTTACCGGCCGGCGAGGTCAGCTTGATCGAGCCGGCGGGCGAGATGTGGTCGGTGGTGATCTTGTCGCCGAACAGCGCCAGGATGCGGGCGTCGACGACGTCGACGATCGGCTCCGGCTGCATCTTCATGCCTTCGAAGTACGGCGGGTTCTGCACGTAGGTCGACGACATGTTCCACTTGTAGGTCTCGGACTCGACCGTCTTGATCTTGCGCCAGTTGGTGTCGCCCTTGAACACGTCGGCGTAGCGCGCCTTGAAGATCTTGGAGGTCACGTACTTCTTGACGAAGGCGTTGATCTCCTTGGTGGTCGGCCAGATGTCCTTCAGGTAGACGGGCTTGCCGTCCTTGCCGGTGCCGATCGGCTCGACCGACAGGTTCTTGGTGACGGTGCCGGCCAGCGCGTAGGCGACCACCAGCGGCGGCGACGCCAGGTAGTTGGCCTGCACGTCCGGCGAGACGCGGCCTTCGAAGTTACGGTTGCCCGACAGCACGGCGGCGGCGACGATGCCGTTGTCGTTGATCGACTTCGAGATCTCTTCCGGCAGCGGGCCGGAGTTACCGATGCAGGTGGTGCAGCCGAAGCCGACGAGGTTGAAACCAACCTTGTCGAGATCCTTCTGCAGACCCGAATTCGCCAGATACTCGGCGACGACCTGCGAGCCCGGGGCCAGCGAGGTCTTCACCCACGGCGCCGACTTCAAGCCCTTGGCGGCGGCGTTGCGGGCCAGGAGGCCGGCGCCGATCTGCACGCTCGGGTTCGAAGTGTTGGTGCAGGAGGTGATGGCGGCGATCACCACGTCGCCATGGCCGAGGTCGAAGTTCTTGCCGTCGACCTTGTAGCGCGTGCCGTCCAGCGCCTTCTTGTACTCGGTCTCCATCGCGGCGGCGAAGCCTTCGGAGACGCCCGACAGCGCGATGCGGCCTTCGGGACGCTTCGGGCCGGCCATCGACGGCTCGACCTTAGCGAGGTCCAGCGTCAGCGTCACGGTGAACACCGGATCCGGCGACGCCGAGGTCCGGAACAGGCCCTGCGCCTTGGCGTACTTCTCCACCAGCGCGACGCGCGCCGAGGCGCGGCCGGAAGTTTTCAGATAGTCCAGCGCTTCGGTGTCGACCGGGAAGAAGCCGCAGGTCGCGCCATATTCGGGCGCCATGTTGGCGATCGTCGCCTTGTCGGCGACCGAGAGGTGATCGAGGCCCGGGCCGAAGAATTCGACGAACTTGCCGACCACGCCCTGCTTGCGCAGCATCTGGGTGACGGTGAGCACCAGGTCGGTGGCGGTGACGCCTTCCTTGAGGGCGCCCTTGAGCTTGAAGCCGACCACTTCGGGCAGCAGCATCGACAGCGGCTGGCCGAGCATCGCGGCTTCCGCCTCGATGCCGCCGACGCCCCAGCCGAGCACCGCGAGGCCGTTGACCATGGTGGTGTGCGAGTCGGTGCCGACGAGCGAATCCGGATAGGCGACTTCGAACGTGCCTTTCGTCCGGCCGATCGTCATCTTCTCCTTCTTGGTCCAGACCGTCTGCGCCAAATATTCGAGATTGACCTGGTGGCAGATGCCGGTGCCGGGCGGCACGACGGAGAAGTTCGAGAACGCCTTCTGGCCCCACTTCAGGAACTCGTAGCGTTCCTGGTTCTGCTTGTATTCCTCGGCGACGTTCTTGCCGAACGCCTTGTTGTCACCGAAGAAGTTGACGATCACCGAGTGGTCGATGACCAGATCGACCGGCACCAGCGGGTTGATCTTCTCGGCGTCGCCGCCGAGCGCCTGCATGGCGTTGCGCATCGCCGCCAGATCGACCACCGCGGGAACGCCGGTGAAATCCTGCATCAGCACGCGCGCCGGGCGGAAGGCGATTTCGTGCTCGAGCTTCTTCTTCCGCATCCACTTGGCGACCGCCATGATGTCGGCCTTCTTGACGGTGCGGTCGTCCTCGTTGCGCAGCAGATTTTCCAGCAGCACCTTCATCGAATACGGCAGGCGGGAGATGCCTTTCAGGCCGTTCTTCTCGGCGGTGGGCAGGCTGTAATAGACGTAAGACTTGCTGCCGACCTTGAGGATCTTCCGGCATTTGAAGCTGTCGAGCGAGGTCATGTAAGGCGGTCCCAGGATTATCGTTGTCGATGGGCAGGCGGTGGCCGGCGAATGGGGAAGCCGTGCGGCTTGCAGGCGCCGAAGGTGTGCTGCATCAAGTTCCGGCTTATAGAACCTTTCCAGATGCGCCGCCAGTTCGACAATGACTAGCGGCGGCATCGTTTATGAGCAAGACGAACTCGGCGCCGGAACGGGAATAGGCAATCAAGAATGCGGCTGCGTGGACTGGGCCTGCGATGTATCCGAGGCGGCCGCGAGGTATTCGACGGACTGGATGTCGAGGTCGCGGGCGGCGAGGCGCTGGCGCTCGTGGGACACAACGGCGCGGGCAAGACGTCGCTGCTGCGGCTGATCGCCGGGCTGCTGCAACCGGCCGCTGGTAGCATCACGCTCGAGGGCGGCGAGGCGGATACGCCGGTCGCCGAGCAGGCGCATTATCTCGGCCACCGCGACGCGCTGAAACCATCGCTCAGCGTCAGCGAAAATCTGTCGTTCTGGCGCGAGTTCCTCGGCGGCGACACCACCGACCTCGCGGCTGCGATCGCGTCGGTCGGCCTCGCGCATGCGGCCGAACTGCCGGCCGCGTATCTGTCGGCCGGGCAGCGGCGCCGGCTGTCGATCGCGCGGCTGCTGGTGGTGCGCCGGCCGATCTGGCTGCTGGACGAGCCGACCTCGGCGCTCGACGTCAAAGGCCAAGAGCTGTTCGTGAAGCTGATGCTCGACCACCTCGCCGGCGGCGGATTGATCGTCGCGGCCACCCATCTGCCGCTCGGGATCGAGGCGCGCGAGATGCGGATCGGGGGGAAGGCATGAGGGGCGCGTGGATGGCCAACAAGGCCCCTGCTGTGGTTTCTCCATCGCCGGCGTTGTGCTTGGGGACCCCCACCCCCGACCCCTCCCCGCAAGGGGGAGGGGTGACGAGGCGCCGCGGCGTGTTGCTCAAATTCGTGACGGGCGGAGACGCCGCTCCAACGTCTGCTTTCGCCCTCTTCGAGCTCTCCCCGTCCACTCCGCTAGCGGCTCCTAGGCTCCCCTCCCCCTTGCGGGGAGGGGTCGGGGGTGGGGGTGCCGCGGGGAATGAGCCAACTGATCAAACAGCGCGAACAATCACACGCACTACCGGAGCCGCCGCATGAGCGCGCTTGGAGCGATCATTCGCCGCGACATCGCGATCGCCCTGCGGGTCGGCGGTGGCGCGCTGATTGGCGTGCTGTTCTTTCTCATCGTCGTGGTGCTGATGCCGTTTGCGGTCGGGCCGGATCTGCAGTTGTTGCAGCGGCTTGGGCCTGCGATCCTGTGGCTGGGCGCGTTGCTCGCCAGCCTGCTGACGCTCGACCGGCTGTTCACGGCGGACGCCGAAGACGGCTCGCTCGACCTGATCGCGATGAGCCGCACCCCGCTGGAGCTGACCTGCGCCGCCAAGGCGTTGGCGCATTGGCTGGCGGCCGGGCTGCCGCTGATCGTCGCGACGCCGGTGCTCGGCCTGCTGCTAAACCTCGACGGCGCGGCCTCGCTGGCCGTGATGGCGACGCTGCTGGCCGGCACCCCGGCGCTGACCTTCACCGGCATGATCGGCGCGGCGCTGGCGGTGACGCTGCGGCGGGGCGGGCTGCTGCTCGCCGTGCTGGTGCTGCCGCTGGCGATCCCGGTGCTGATCTTCGGCGTCGCCGCGTCGCAGGCCGCGATTGTCGGGCCGGTGCCGTTCGGCACGCCGTTCTCGATCCTGTGCGCGATCTCGCTGATGAGCCTGGTGATCGGCCCGTCCGCGGCCGCCGCCAGCCTGCGCCAGGGGCTGGATTAGCCGACCGGCGGGAACCACCCTGCCGGCGTCCGCTTATCTTGTCCAAGAAAGAATTGTACTATATTCTTTCCGCAGCAAGAGGAGCGCAATATGGCCGCTGTTCTGAACCGATCCCCGGCCGCCCTCGATAAGGGGCAGGTGCTGACCAAGGCCACCCTCAAGGCGGCCGAGCGGCTCGGCCTGTCGCAGAAGGTGTTGAGCAACGTCATCGGCCTGTCGGAGTCGGTGGTGTCGCGGATGAAGAGCGGCGACTACGTGCTCGACGGCGGCAAGGCCTATGAACTCGCCGCGCTGTTCGTCCGGCTGTACCGCTCGCTCGACGCCATCGTGGCCGGCGACGAAACCGCCGCGCGCGCATGGATGAAGAACGACAACCTCGCGCTGCGCGGAACGCCGATCGAGCTGATCCAGAAAATTCCGGGACTGTTTCATGTCGTCCAGTACCTGGATACGCGACGCGCTCCGGTCTGAGTCGGCGCGGCTCTCGGGACGTTTCTGGCGCATCGTCGAGGCGCAGCATCAATCGGCGACGATGAAGCTGACCGACTCGCTCGAGGAGCAGGCGCTGCTCGAAGACATCATCGAGGACACCAAGCCGCCGGTGCCAGCGGACTGCGACGGCCTCGACTTCCTGCTGATGACGCCGTTCCGCTACAGCGCGACCAATCCATGGGGCTCGCGCTTTCGGCGGCCCAATGCCGAGGCGGGCGTGTTCTACGCCGCCGCGCAGCCATCGACCGCGATCGCCGAGGCGGCGTTTCATCGCCTGCGCTTCTTTGCCGAATCGCCCGCCACGCCGTGGCCGCAGAACCCGGCCGAATACACCGCCTTCGCGGTCGAGCTCGGCTCGGAGCGCGCGCTCGACCTCACCGCGCAGCCGCCGGACGACATCGCGACGATCATGGACACTCAGAACTACGCCGCCGGACAGGCGTTCAGCGAAGCGGCGCGCACCGCCGGCGCGGAGATCATCAAATATCCGTCGGTCCGCGACCCGCAGCGCGGCGCCAATGTGGCGGTGCTGTCGCCGCGCGCGTTCCGCAGCAAGACGCCGGTCGACCGCCAGAGCTGGCGCATCCATCTCGACCGCAACGGCGCGCGCGCGTTCTGCGAAGCGCCGCGGGGTTCGCTCGCCTTCGGCCGCAGCGCGTTCGATTCCGATCCGCGCATGCACGGCTTCGTCTGGGATCGCTGAGGTGCGACCGATACCGGTCTGCATCTCCGGGTTGGTCCGGATGCCGGCGCCGCCTGGCAGCGGCTAACTTGCTGCACTGCGAGAGCGATCACCTGCGGCGCTGTCCCGATCAACTCCGTAGCAGCTTGCACGCGGCGTCATTGCCTGCGGCCCTCAGCCCCGATATCAGAAACGCCATGACGCTGACCGAACTTGCCAATCCGACCCGGTTCCTGTCGCTCGCGGGGCGTGTCCTGCCGTGGCTGGCCGGGCTGACGGTGCTGCTGCTCGGCATCGGCCTCACCCAGTCGATGCTGGCGCCCGACGATTACCAGCAGGGTGCCACCGTCAAGATCATGTTCGTGCACGTGCCGAACGCCTGGCTGGCGATGTTCGTCTGGGGCGTGATGAGCGTCGCCTCGCTCGGCACGCTGGTGTGGCGGCATCCGCTCGCCGACGTCGCCGCGAAGACCGCCGCCCCGATCGGCGCCGCCTTCACCTTCCTGGCGCTGCTCACCGGCTCGCTATGGGGGCGGCCGATGTGGGGCACCTATTGGGAATGGGACGCGCGGCTGACCTCGATGCTGATCCTGTTCCTGATGTATCTCGGCCTGATCGCGCTGTGGCGCTCGGTCGACGATCCCTCCCGCGCGGCGCGCGCCGCCGCCGTGCTGACGCTGGTCGGCGCCATCAACCTGCCGATCATCAAGTTCTCGGTCGACTGGTGGAATACGCTGCATCAGCCCGCCTCGGTGATGCGGATGGGCGGCTCGACGCTCGACAAGTCGTTCCTGATCCCGCTGCTGGTGATGGCGATCGGCTTCTCGCTGCTGTTCGTCACCCTGCATGTCGCGGCGATGCGCAACGAGATCCTGCGCCGCCGCGTGCGCTCGCTGCAGATGATGCAGGCCAGCCGGGCCGAGGCGGCGTGATGTTCGGTCGCTACGCCGAGTTCATCGTCTCGTCCTACGCCGCCACCGCGCTGGTTGTGCTGCTGCTGATCGGCTGGGTGGTGATCGATTATCGCCGGCAGAAGGCGCGGCTGCGCGACCTCGAGGCCCGCGGCGCGACGCGGCGCTCCGGCCGCAGCGCCACCGACATGTCCTGAGTGGCCCGCATGACGACGCCGTTTGCCGAAGCCCCATCGCCCAAGCGCCGCTCCTGGCTGGTCGTGCTGCCGCTGCTGGTGTTCGCCGGGCTGGCGGTGCTGTTCTGGTTCAGGCTCGGCGACCGCGATATCTCGCAGATCCCGTCGGCGCTGATCGGCCGCGCGGCGCCGCAGACCGAACTGCCGCCGCTCGACGAGCTGGCCCGCGACGGCAAGCCGGTGCCGGGCATCGCGCCGGCGACGTTCGCCGGCAAGGTCAGCGTCGTCAACGTCTGGGCGTCGTGGTGCGTGCCGTGCCACGACGAGGCGCCGCTGCTGACGAAGCTCGGCGACGACACGCGCATCCAGATCGTCGGCATCAATTACAAGGACAAGCCCGACAACGCCCGCCGCTTCCTCGGCCGCTACGGCAACCCGTTCGCCGCCGTCGGCGTCGACGCCAACGGCCGCGCCGCGATCGACTGGGGCGTCTACGGGGTGCCGGAGACCTTCGTGGTCGGCCGCGACGGCAAGATCGCCTACAAACTGGTCGGCCCGATCACCCCGGACAATCTCGACAAGGTGCTGAAGCCCGAGATCGAGAAGGCGCTGGCGAAGTCCTAGCCGCGTTCATCCGCACCCCCTCCCCGACCGCAGCGAGCCCCCTCGCCCGCCGGCGGGAGAGGGTTGGGGTGAGGGCTGCCCCGGGCAGTGACTAAGCGACTCGTTGATAGGAGAGCCCTCACCCGGATCGCTCCGCGATCCGACCTCCCCCGCAAGCGGGGGAGGTTGCGCTCCGCCGTGCCGACAGCCTCCGAGAAATAATCAGCAACGTTTATCGCAGGTTCATTTGGCGGCCTTGGACCCGCCATGAATCGGCGGCTAGCTTGGTTCCGTTACTAACAACGTCCTTTGGAGGGACACCCCGATGCTTACTTTGAAGCTGCGCCACCTCACCCTCGCCCCGCTCGCCGCCGCGCTCGCCTTCGGCCTGCTCACCAGCGCCCCGGTGATGGCGCAGGGCACCCAGACCGCGCCGTCCGGCACCATGGCGCCGCCGCCGAAAGCCGATACCAAGATGGCGCCGGCCAAGGACAGCAAGATGGCGCCCGCCAAGGCGGAGAAGACCGAGCTGCTCGATATCAACTCGGCCACCGCCGAACAGCTCGACGCGCTGCCCGGCGTCGGCAAGGCCTACTCGGCCGCAATCATCAAGGGCCGCCCCTACAAGGGCAAGGACGAGCTGGTGCAGAAGAAGATCGTGCCGCAGAAGACCTACGACGGCATCAAGGACAAGATCATCGCCAAGCAGAAGTAAGCGATCGCGTCTTGGACCTGGTCTTGGACCTAACAGCGCAGGACGAGCTTCGCACGACCCCACCACGTCATTGCCGGGCTCGACCCGGCAATCCATCTTCTTCAAAAGGATGGATGCCCGGGTCAAGCCCGGGCATGACGGCGGTGTGGGTGGTGAGGCCGGGTCAAGCCCGGCCACCACGTCTTTTAAAAGCGATTAGCGCCCCGACACGTCGCCTTCATCCGCCGCGCTCTTGTCGAGCGTGGTCGGTTCGGCGGCGTAGCGCTTGGCGAGCGGCATTTGCAGCATGGCGAACGCCATGGTGAGCGGGATCATGCCGAACACCTTGAACGATACCCAGAACTCGGTCGACTGCGTCCGCCACACCGCCTCGTTCAGCACCGCCATCGCGGCGAAGAACAGCGCCCAGCGCAGCGTCAGCTTGCGCCAGCCTTCCGGCGTCAGGTTGAACACCTGATCGAACAGGATGGCGATGAAGCTGCGGCCGAACAACAGCCCGCCGCCCAGCACCCCGGCGAACAGCGCGTACACGATGGTCGGCTTCATCTTGATGAAGGTCTCGTCGTGCAGCACCAGCGTCAGCGTGCCGAACACCAGCACCACCGCGGCGGTGACGATCGCCATGATCGGCACATGCTTCGTCACCACATAGGACGCGATGATCGCGACGATCACCGCCACCATGAAGGCGCCGGTGGCGGCGAACAGATTGAACTTGGCGTTGACGAAGAAGAACACCAGCAGCGGGCCGAGCTCGGTGGCGAGCTTGAACAGCGGGTGCGGCTGCTTCTTGTCGATCAGCTGGTCGCTCATGCGGCCTCCGTGCCGGCGATCGCCTTGGCGAAATCGCGCGCCGTGAACGGCGCCAGGTCGTCGACGCCCTCGCCGACGCCGACGAAATGCACCGGCAGCTTATGTTTCTCGGCGATGGCGACCAGGATGCCGCCACGCGCGGTGCCGTCGAGCTTGGTCATCACCAGACCCGTCACGCCGGCCGTCTTGGTGAAGGCTTCGACCTGCGACAGCGCGTTCTGGCCGACGGTGGCGTCGAGCACCAGCAGCACGGCGTGCGGCGCGGTCGCATCGACCTTCTTGATGACGCGCACGACCTTGCCGAGCTCGTTCATCAGCTCGGCGCGGTTCTGCAGCCGGCCGGCGGTGTCGATCAGCAGCACGTCGCGGCCCTGCTCCTTGGCGGCGGTCAGCGCGTTGAACGCCAGCCCGGCGGAATCCGAGCCCTGCGCGCCGGCGATCACCGGCGTGTTGGTGCGGTCGCCCCAGACCTTGAGCTGCTCGATCGCCGCGGCGCGAAACGTGTCGCCGGCCGCCATCATGACGCTGCGGCCTTCGGCCGCGAACCGCGCCGACAGCTTGCCGATCGTCGTGGTCTTGCCGGACCCGTTGACGCCGACCACCAGCACCACGAACGGCTTGTGCGCCGTGTCGATGGTGAGCGGCTGGGCCACGGGCGCCAGCACCTTCTCGACCTCGGCGGCGACGATCTCCTTGACGTCGCTGGCCGCGATCATCTTGTCGTAGCGGCCCTCGCCGACCGCCGCGGCGATCCGCCCCGCCACCTCGGCGCCGAGATCGGCGCGCAGCAGCACGTCCTCGATCTCCTCGAGCATCGCCCGGTCGAGCTTGCGCTTGGAGATCAGGTCAGTGATCGCCGTGCCGATCTGGCTCGACGTCCGCTTCAGTCCGCTGGACAGCCGCCGCCACCAGCTGGTTTTGCCGTTTTCCGTGTCACTCATCAGGGCGCTGTGTTAGCCGTTTCGGACCATGAACGAAAGCCACGCAGATCAATTCGACGTGCCGGAACTGACGCCGGACGAGATCCAGGCACGGGTGCTGCATCGCGACGGCCTGATGCTGGTGATCGACAAGCCGCCCGGCCTGCCGGTGCATCGCGGCCCGAAGGGCGGCCCCAACCTCGAAGCCTCGTTCGACGCGCTGCGCTTCGGCCTGCCGCGCCCGCCGGTGCTGGCGCATCGGCTCGACCGCGACACCTCGGGTTGCCTGGTGCTCGGCCGCCACCGCAAGGCCACCGCCACGCTCGGCCTGCTGTTCAAGCACAGCAAGATTTCCAAGACCTATTGGGCGATCGTCGAGGGCGGCCCGACCGAAGATCAGGGCGAAATCGACCTGCCGATCGCCAAGCTCAACGCCGAGCGCGGCTGGTGGCAGAAGGTCGATCCGACCGGCCTGCCGTCACTGACGAAATGGCGGGTGATGGGGCGGTCGGGATTGTTGTCGGGGGCTGCCGCCACCCCTACCACTGCGTCAGCGGCAAACGGCTCCCCTCCCCCTTGCGGGGAGGGAGCCTGCCCCGGACTTGATCCGGGGTCGGGGGTGGGGGTCCACAACGGGACGCTATCCTCGTGGCACCCCCTACCCCAACCCTCCCCCGCAAGGGGGGAGGGAGCTCGCCGTGCAAGGGGAGATGGCTGCGGCCAACACGAAATGGCGCTCACAACACCCGCTCCCGGCTGTATTTGTTCGGCAGCAATTCGCTGATCCCGACGGCTTCGACGCCATCCGGCCCGGGCACCAGCACGCGGGCGTTGCGGTCGTAGTCCCAGATCAGTTCGCGGCAGGCGCCGCAGGGCGACACCACGCGGACTTCGCGGTCGGTGTCGTGCGGCTTGGGGTGACGGACGGCCACGATGGTGTCGATGCCGGCCTCGCCGATCTCGGTGATCACCTGCCCCAGCGCGACCGCCTCGGCGCACACCGCCATGCGGCCGAGATACGCGTCGAGATTGACCGCGACGTAGCGACGGCCGGTGCGTGTCAGCAGCGCGGCGCCGACTTCCTGCCAGTCGTTGCGATAGCGCTTGGTAATCGTCTCGATCGCGCTTGCGATCAGCGCGCGATCGGACTCGGTGATACTCACTTCGACAGCTCCTTCAGGCCGAGCTTGATCAGTTGCGCGGTCGCGGCGTCTTCGCCGGCGGCGCGCGAGGCCGCGGCCACGGCAGCGGCGGCCTGCGGCTGGCCGTAGCCGAGATTGACCAGCGCCGAGATCGCATCGGCGACCGCGCGCGGCGCGGTGTTGTCGTCGATCGCGCCGGACAGATGCACCACCGCGGGATCGACGTTCGACAGCGCGGGCACCTTTTCCTTCAGTTCGGTGACGATGCGCTCGGCGACCTTCGGCCCGACGCCGGGCGTGCGCGCCACCGCCGCCTTGTCGCGCAGCGCTATGGCATTGGCGAGGTCGTGCGGCGGCAGCGTCGAGAGCACCGCCAGCGCCACTTTGGCGCCGACGCTCTGCACCGTCTGCAAGAGGCGGAACCACTCGCGCTCGGTGTCGGTGCGGAAACCGAACAGCTTGATCTGATCCTCGCGCACATAGGTCTCGATCGACAACGTCGCCGCCTCGCCGGGCGACGGCAGCGCCTGCAGCGTGCGGCTGGCGCAATGCACCTGATAGCCGACGCCATGGACGTCGAGGATGACGTAGTCCTCGCCGTAACTATCGATGACGCCTTTGAGCTTGCCGATCATGGAGTAGCTCCTCGGCGAGGCGCCT
>NZ_JBMDXE010000380.1:0-5731 GCF_048594845.1 Rhodopseudomonas sp.
AACCGCGCATTGGCGAGCTTCTCGTTGGTATAGGCCTGCACGGTGCGCATCGAGCCGACCAGCTCGGACGCAAAGGCAGTGGCGTCAGCCAGCGTGTCCTGCGCATTGCGCGACAGCCGCCGCACCCAGCGGCCGAACGCCACCAGCGGGATCACGATCAGCGGAATCGCTGCGACCACGAAACCGGACAGCCGCGGGCTCGAAATCACCATCATGGAGATGGCGCCAACGAACAGCAGGATATTACGCAGCGCGATCGACACCGAGGCGCCGACAGCAGATTTGATCTGCGTGGTATCGGCGGTGAGCCGCGAGATCAGTTCGCCGCTGCGGGCGGAATCGAAGAATGCCGGCGACAGCGCGGTGAGATGACTGAATACGTCGCGGCGAACGTCGGCGACGATCCGCTCGCCGATCGTCATAACCAGATAGTAGCGCGCCGCGCTGGCGACCGCGAGCACCGCGACGACGCCGAGCATCACCGAGAAGTAGCTGTTGATCAGCTCGATGCCTTCCTGGCTGAAGCCGAAGTCGATCAGCCGGCGCACGGCGAGCGGCACTACCAGCGTGGTCACCGCGGCGACGATCAGCGCGATCAGCGCCAGCGTCGCACGGGTTCGGTAGCGGCCGACATACGGGAGCAACTCGAGCAGCGGTCGCAGCCGGCTGCGCTTGGCCACCGCCTCGACCTGTTCGACCTGGCTGACATCCGCGTCGGCGCGGAACGTGCCGGTGCGCGGACCGACATTCTCGGTCGCCGCGATCGCGTCCAGCGACAGGCCGATCGGAGAGGCCTGAGGTTCGGATGGTTGCCGTTTGCTTGCTGTCGTCATCGGAACTGCCGCGTTAGTCTAGAGGCCTTCCAGCCATCTCCCCCACATAGGCAGCAACAGTGGCGACTGGCAAATCCGGTACAATGCGGTATCCGGATGAAGTCTGCGCCGATACCTTGTCTAAGTGGCGTCGCTGCGATATAGAGCGCGCCAATTCGCCCCGAAATCATCGAGACTGTGGCGCCGGCGCGCGCAAGGATAGCCCATGAAGACCGAAATTCACCCGGATTATCATAACATTACGGTCGTGATGACCGATGGCACCGAATATCAGACGCGTTCGACCTGGGGCAAGGAAGGCGACAAGCTGAACCTCGACATCGACCCCAAGTCGCACCCGGCCTGGACTGGCGGCACCCAGCAGGTGCTCGACCGCGGCGGCCGCGTGTCGCGCTTCCAGAAGAAGTTCTCGGGCTTCCTCAAGAAAGATTGATGGTTCGACGGCCCTCGGGGCCACGAACAGAAACGCCCCGCGGGTCTCGCGGGGCGTTTTTCGTTTAGCGGATGGTTTTTCAGGAAGACCCGGCCGGTCCCGACTCGCATGCCGGGTCCGGCGAGCGAGGGCATCAGCCCTCGAACGCCGCCTTCAGCATATTGAGCTGCGGCACCAGCGGATTTCCGATCGAAGGGCGCTCGGCCGGCGGAGGCAGGTGCATCGAAGCGTCGAGGCGGCGGATCCGAGCCTGCAGGCTCATGGACCGGCCGATCAGCGCCTGAAGCTGTTCGGGCAGACGCTCCAGCGTATCGGGCGCCCCGGGATCGGCCGCAGAGAGCTTGACCTTGGATTTCTCGCGATTGGCCTGGATGAGGGTCATTTCCCCCTCCTTGACGGCCCGGTGCAACAGCAGCCAGGACGCGAGCTGCATCAGCCGCGTGGTCAGGCGCATGCTCTCCGTCGCGTAGGTCAGGCTGACGGAGCGCTCGAGGGTCTTGGCCTCGGCCCGGCCGTCGCCGTCCAGATAGGCCGCCGTCTCCTCGACGAGGTCCATTCCCTCGCGAAACAACGCGCTGAATGCGGCCGAATTGGTCAGCCGTTCGCTCAGCACGACGAGCGGGGCTTCGCTTTGCGAAACTTCCGACATGGTTAACGCCTCACGCTAACGATTAGATGCCGGCTTTGACCGCCGACTTATGATGAACAAATCATTGCGCGCGCGACGCCGGGAGTCCAGCGCGCGCGCGTGCAACGGTTAACGCGGCCTGGGTGTGAAGGATCACCGCGCGCCATGACCAAACTGTGACGGGGTGAAGACAGCGCAAAAAAGAGCCGCCGTTTCCGGCGGCTTTGAAGTTGATAACAGGGAGGCGTCAAAACAGAGTGGACAGGAGCCACTCGGTCCAAAGATGGACAATCAAGTAATACGCGGGAAAGCTTAATCGCTCGTAAATGAGCGACCCGCTTAACGAAGCGTTTGCCATAACGCGCCGGGCGCGAGGCGCTCACCAGGCTCGCGCGGCGCTCGTGGGACGTGCTCGCGTCAGACCTTGAAGAAGCGGTCGGCGGCCTCGCGGGTCGCCCGCTTCATGGTCATCGCGGTCTCCAGCCGGCCGATCTCTTCCTTGAGCAGAGCGATGCGGTGGCCGAGCTCCTCGACCGACAGCAGCGACAGGTCCTGCCCGATCTCGTGGCTGACTTTGGTTCTCGGCTTTTCGTCGTCCTCGATCGCCATCGCACCCTCCGCCATTCGTGATCCGGTCCGGTTGCCAGCCGGGCCGGCGCTGTCTAAGCAGGCTGTCTCATCGCACGACGCTCGTCCACCCCGCCAGCCGAGGACAAATCATGGAACCGGTCCCTTCGCAAATGACCGTGATCGGAATCAGCAAACCTGGCGGACCGGAGGTGCTGCTACCGGAAACCCGCCAGGTGCCCCAGCCCGGCCCCGGTGAAATCCTGGTCAAGGTGGCGGCCGCCGGCGTCAACCGTCCCGATGTGGCACAGCGCTCCGGCAGCTATCCGCCGCCGCCCGGCGCCAGCGACCTGCCCGGCCTGGAAATCTCCGGCGAGGTGGTGGCGCTCGGCGACGGCGCCACCCGGCATAAGCTCGGCGACAAGGTGATGTCGCTGGTGGCCGGCGGCGGCTACGCCGAATACTGCATCGCCCAGGACGCGCAGGCGATGACCGTCCCGGCCAGCTTCTCGATGATCGAGGCCGGCGCCACCGCCGAAACGCTGATGACGGTGTGGCACAACGTGTTCGAGCGTGGCGCGCTTGCCCCCGGCGAAACCCTGCTGGTGCACGGCGGCTCGTCCGGCATCGGCACCATGGCGATCCAGCTCGCGGTCGCGCTCGGCTCCAAGGTGATCACCACCGTCGGCTCGCAGGACAAGGCCGATGCCTGCCTCAAGCTCGGTGCGACGCGTGCCATCAACTACAAGACCGAGGACTTCGTCGCCGCCGTCAAGGAAGCCACCGGCGGCAAGGGCGTCGAGGTGATCCTCGACATGGTCGGCGGCGATTACATCGAGCGCAACTACGACGCCGCCGCGATGGACGGCCGCATCGTGCAGATCGCGTTTCTCGGCGGCGCCAAGACCACCGTCAACTTCACCAAGCTGATGATCAAGCGCCTGCACCACACCGGCTCGACGCTGCGCCCGCGCAGCAACGCCGACAAGGCCGCGATGGTCGCGGCGATCGAGGCCAAGGTGATGCCGCTGCTGGCGCAGGGCAAGATCAAGCCGCTGATCGACGGCACCTTTGCGTTGCAGCAGGCCGCCGAGGCCCACCGCCGCATGGAGACCAGCCAACATATTGGCAAAATTGTGTTGACGGTCTGAAACGCTCTCACTTGGCCAAGGCTTGTTGCGACTATGTTTTCTCCGTCTTTCATGTCATTTATCCGTCTCGGAGACGCGCGGGGGCCGCGCTTCCAGATCGGTGCGAACGCGGAGAACTGACTTGCGTCTGATCAGATGCCTTGCGCTTCTGGCGCTGGGCTTGATGCTGATTGCGGCTGCCCCGCAGGCACATGCACTCGACGCCGTCAGCGTCCGCAGCGACGCGCCGGCGATCGATCTCACCGGCGTGCTCGAACATCAGCGCAGCGACACCGACCGCATCCAGGTTTCGACCGCGCCAGGCACCGACGGCATCGTCCGCCGCATCGAAGTACGCGCGCGTGAAGGCGGCCAAAACTGGGTGGTGTTCGCCCTCGCCAACAACACCGACGATCAGCTCGACCGACTGATCGTGGCGCCGCATTATCGCATGGTGGCGTCGGGGCTGTTCTGGCCCGACCTCGGCCTGTCGCGTATCGCCACGATCACGCCTTCGACCGGCGATCGACCGGAGCGTCAGGACTCGACCACGGCGGACATCTTCCGCGTCACTCTCGATCCCGGCTCGGTGATCACCTTCGTGGCCGAACTACGCACCGACAAGCTGCCGCAGCTCTATCTGTGGGAGCCCGAGGCCTACAAGGACAAGGTCAACTCCTTCACCCTGTATCAGGGCATCGTCATCGGCATCTCGGGCCTGCTGGCGCTGGTGCTGACCATTCTGTTCGTGGTCAAGGGCAGCATCATGTTCCCCGCCGCGGCGGCGCTGGCGTGGGCCGTGCTGGTCTATATCGGCATCGACTTCGGTTTCTGGAGCAAAGTGTTCGACATGTCGGCGGGCGCCGAGCGGATCTGGCGCGCGTCCGGCGAAGCGATCCTCGCGGCGACACTGCTGGTCTTCCTGTTCGCCTATCTCAATCTCAGTCGATGGCATGTGCGCTATTCGCACATCACGCTCGGCTGGCTCGCCTTCCTCGGCTCGCTGGTGGCGCTGGCGCTGTTCGACCCCGCGGTCGCCTCCGGCATCGCCCGCATGTCGCTGGTGCTGATCGCCTTCGCGGGCTTTGCGCTGATCGTCTATCTGTCCACCCACGGCTTCGACCGCGCGGTGCTGCTGATCCCGACTTGGTTCCTGCTGGTGATCTGGGTGATCGCCTCCGGCATGGCGGTCGCCGGCTCTGTCACCAACGACATCGTCGGCCCGGCGCTGCTCGGCGGCCTGGTGCTGATCGTGATGCTGATCGGCTTCACGGTGATGCAGCACGCCTTTGCGGGCTCGGGGGCGACCTGTGGCGTTGTGTCGGACGTCGAACGCCGGGCGCTGGCGCTGATCGGCTCCGGCGACCTGATCTGGGACTGGGACGTCTCGGCCGACAAGGTGTTCACCAGCCCGGAAACCGAAGCGCTGCTCGGCCTCAAGCGCGGCGCGCTCGAGGGCTCGGCCGCGACCTGGCTCGAAGTGCTGCACCCGCTCGATCAGGACCGTTTCCGTGCCGCGCTCGACAGTGTCCTCGACCAGCGCCGCGGGCGCCTCACCCAGCACTTCCGGCTGCGCACCCCCGACGGTCACTTCATGTGGTTCGCGCTGAAGGCCCGCCCGGTGGTCGGCGCCGACGGCGAAGTCACCCGCGTGGTCGGGACGCTGACCGACGTCACCGAGAGCAAGAACGCCGAAGAGCGGATGCTGCACGACTCGGTGCACGACAACCTCACCGGCCTGCCCAACCGCAAGCTGTTCATGGACCGCCTCGGCGCGGTGGCGAATTTCGCCAAGACGATGCCGACGCTGCGGCCGACCCTGATGGTGATCGACCTCGATCGCTTCAAGCAGGTCAACGACTCCGTCGGCATCGCGGTCGGCGACTCCATCCTGCTGACTCTGGCGCGCCGCCTCACCCGCATCCTCAAGCCGCAGGACACGCTGGCGCGGATCGCCGGCGATCAGTTCGGCCTGATCCTGCTGTCCGAACAGGACCCCGCCAAGATCACCGCCTTCGCCGAGACCATCCGCAAGACCATCAAGGCGCCGATCGCGTTCAACGATCGCGAGATCTTCCTCACCGCCTCGATCGGCCTCGCACTCTCCGACCCGCAGACCCAGCTGTCCGACGAGATCATC
>NZ_JBMDXE010000381.1:0-17160 GCF_048594845.1 Rhodopseudomonas sp.
GCGCAAGCAGGCGCGCGAGGCCGCCAAGGCGGCGAAGGCCGCGCAGGCCAAGGGTGCCGTGGCGCCGGCCGCTGCCGCGACGCCCGCGGCTGCGCCGGTGGCGCTCACCGCCGAGCAGATCGTCGCCAATTCGGACGCCAATATCGCGCGGATCAAGAGCGAGCTGAAGCTGACGCCGGAGCAGGAGAAACACTGGGGGTTGTTCTCCAGCGCGATGCACTACCTCGGGCAGCACGGCGCCGAGCGGCTCGAATTGCGCAAGGCGCGTGCGCAGCGCGACCCGCCGGACGATATCGTCGAGCAGATGCGCAACGAGGCGCAATTCCTGTACGACCGCGGCGCCGATCAGCGCGCGGTCGCCGACGCCGCCGAGCCGCTGTTCGCGACGCTGGACGACAAGCAGAAAGCGATCTTTGTCACAGAGATGGTCCGTCTCAGCACCGAGCGCGGTCTCGACTAAGTCCGCGCTGCTCAAATCCGCGGCGAGTTGTGTGATCTCGTTCAATTTCAGGACATTGCGTGCGTGTCCCGCGTGACACAAAAGCCACGACCGCAGGTAATCCCGCCGGGACATCGCAAAAAAGGATACCGCTGTCCGAACGTTCTCAGCAAAATCCCGACCCATTAGCTCGGACAACGAGCAAACGGTTTCGATCGTATTTGATTTCGGGGTGCTGCGTGACGTTTCGAGCCACCATGTTGGGCCTGCTTGCGGCGACCGGGATCGCCGTGACGGGCGCTGCCGCCCAGCAGAGCGCGCCCGCGCCGAAGCCGGTGTCCGCGGTTTCCGCGACGCCGGACTACGACACGCTGTTCGCGCGGATGTATCAGCGGCCGTCGGATCTCGACGTCAGCTTCAAGTTCGCCCACGAGGCGGTGGCGCGCGGTGACTACGAGGCGGCGATCGGCGCGCTCGAGCGCATGCTGTTCTTCAATCCGGATCTGCCGCGGGTGAAGCTCGAACTCGGCGTCCTGTATTTCAAGCTCGCCTCCTACGAGATCGCGCGCGGCTATCTGCTCGACGCCATCAAGGGCAGCAACGTACCGGCCGAGATCCGCGCCCAGGTGATGGCGTATCTGTCGGAGATTGACCGCCGGCTCGCGCCGTACGAATACAGCGTGTTTCTGCATTCTGGCATGCGCTACCAGACCAACGCCAATATCGGCCCGAACGGGCTGCAGGTGCGGGCGCTCGGCCAGGACGCGATCCTCGATCCGCGCTACGGCAAGAAGCCCGACTGGAACACGTTCCAGACCGTCGCGGCGACCTACGCCTACAAGCTCAATCTGCGCGGCGATGCGATCGAGACGTCTTTCCTCGGCCTCAACTCGCGGCAGATGACGCAGAGCCGCTTCAATCTCGGCCTGGTCGAAGTCACCGCCGGCCACCGCATCGGGCTCGGCCAGGACTCCTCGTTCAAGTACTACGCGATCGGCGACAAGGTCTGGCTCGGCGACTACAGCTATTTCAACGCGCTCGGCGGCGGCCTGTCGGCGCGCACCCAGCTCGGCGGCCTCGGCCTGGTCGAAGGCTATGTCGAGACCCGGCACCGCCGCTTCAGCGACTCCAATTACTTCCCGACCGCCAGCGACCAGACCGGCGATCTGCTGACCGCCGCGATCCTCACCGACTTCCGCTGGGGCGGGCTGCACTGGACGACGCGTGCGGGCTTCGACGGCAACAAGGCGATCGCCGACTACAACAGCTACAAGCGCTACTCGATCGACGTCGCGCTGCCGATCGAATTCGTGCTGCCGGTGTTCGGCGCGCCGCGCGCCTTCGTGTTCGCGCCGACCGCGGGCTTCAGCCAGGCCAACTATGAAGCGCCCAACTTCATCGTCGATCCGGTGATCGTGCGCCGCGACCAGGAATATCGCTACGGCGCGATCTTCGATGCGCAGCTCGTCGACAATGTCGGCCTGCGCACCCAGGTGACCTACACCAAGATCGACTCCAATCTGCCGAATTACCGCACCAACAACCTGTCGGCCTCGATCGGCCCGACGCTGCGTTTCTGAGGAGGTCGGCGATGTACGGGATCATGTCGTCAGCCACTCACCGCCGTCATGCCGGCACGAGCCCGGCCGTGACGACGGGGATTGCGGGCGCCGGCCGCAGCGTGCTCGCCGCGGTCCTGACTGTGGCGCTGCTCGGCAGCAGCGCGCTGGCGCAGGAGGTCGGCAAGGCCTCGGCGGTGAACCCGAACGCCACGGCGAACCTGCGCACCATCACCATCGGATCGTCGATCACCCACAAGGAGCGGATCCAGACCACTTCGGCGGGCTCGGTGCAGTTGCTGTTCGTCGACAAGACCTCGATGACGATCGGACCGAACAGCGATCTCACGATCGACGAATACGTCTATGACCCGAACGCCGGCAGCGGGAAGCTGGCGGCGACGCTCGGCAAGGGTGCGCTGCGCTTCGTCGGCGGCCAGATCAGCCACACCGGCGACGCCGAGATCAAAACCGCGTCCGCCACCGTCGGCATCCGCGGCGGCGTGGCGCTGATCGGCACCAATCACGTCTATGCCGGCTACGGCACCTCGACGGTTACATCCGGCGGCAGCACGGTGTCGCTCGGCGCCGGCGAATACACCGCGCTGCAGGGCGGCCAGCCGCCGTCGCCGCCCGGGCCGCCGCCGCCGAACTTCGTGCTCAACCAGATCCGGCTGTTCCAGAGCGGCAGCGGCCAGAGCGGCGGCGTCGCCCGTGGCACCGCGTCGCCCGCCAACGTGCAGCGCGCCGAGAGCCGCGCCACCGGCACGCCCGGCGGCTCGGTGGCGGGTTCGCTGACGCCGGTTCCGCCGCCGCCACCCCCGCCGCCGCCGGTCGCAGCCTCGCTCAACCAGACCATCCAGACCTCGACGCAGCAGGCGGCCGCCAAGCAGGTCGCGCAGGAGAGCATCGCAGCGCGTCCGTCGATGACGCTCTCCGGCTTCGTCGGTGCGCTGATGACGACGATCACCAACAGCTCGACCTATTATTCAGGCCCCTCGACCGGCATCGCCGTCGGCACCGCCCGCGTCGCGCTCGATGCGACGAGCGGTCGGGTCCAGGCGAATTTCGACGGCGGCGTCGCGCACGGTCCCAACTCGGGCTATCTGCCGACCACCTTCAACTATCAGTTCGGCTCGACCGACCCGTCGCTCGACGGGCAGAGCGGTTATGCCGACTACGGCAATTTCGCCGCGGGCGCTGCGATCGACAAGACGGGCAAGCCGCTGTCGACCATCAATGGCCTGCCGATCACGGATCAGACCGGCGCCATGGTCACGGTGACCCGCGACCAGGCGCGCCAATATGCCGACGAGGGCGGGACGACGACGAACTTCTGCGATTGCGATTACACCCGGTGGGGGCTGTGGGCGAGCCAGAGCAAGCAGGGGCCGTATCTCGACACGGCGCTGGGCTTCTGGGTCGCCGGGCGGCCGACCACGGCAGGTGAGGTGCCGCTGAGCGGGCAGGCGACCTATGGCGGCCACGTCATCGCCAACATCGAGAACGCCGGCAGCAACTATGTGGCGACCGGCAATTTCAGTAACACGGTGAACTTCGGTTCGCGCACCGGCCAGGTGACGGTGACCGGCCTCGACAGCACCAACTATGCCGGTCAGGTGCAGTTCATGCAGGACCCGCGCTACTTCGCCGGCTCGCTGGCCGGCGATGCCGGCGCGCGGCAGATGGCGATGACCGGGAGCTTCTTCCGCGGCGTGAACAGCCCGGTGGGGGAGATGGGCGGCGCCGTCGCGATCTCCGGTGCCAGCTATCTTGGCTCCGGCATCTTTGCCGCGAAGATGAAGTAGCAGGGACGGCTGGTTGCTTCGATCGGATAGGCCGCGCTAAACAGTCGGGGCCGGCGTGATCCTGAAAGCCTGACCGCCCATGCGATCGATCGACACCATCGCCCAGCCATGCGTCGTCAGGCCCGGCCTCGTGACGCGCATCCGCATGTCGAGGCGGTCGCCGCAGTGGCGGCGTCCGAGTGAGATAATGCCGCCTGCGAGCACCGGACCGGCCTCATGCGGCGGCTGAGCCGCGACGCCTATCCGTTTCTCAGCCGCGCCACGCTGGTCTGGGTGCGGCTGCGGCGGCTGGCGCGCAACAAGTCGATGCGCGCGGTCGCGGCGGCGCTGGCGGCGCTGATCCTGCTGACCGCGCTGCGCGCCTACGATCCGCGCATCGTCGGCGAATTGAAGGAACGTGCCTTCGACGCCTATCAGCGGCTTTCGCCGCGGCCGGTCGCCGACCTGCCGGTGCGGATCGTCGATATCGACGAGCCATCGCTGGCAGCGTTCGGGCAGTGGCCGTGGCCACGTACGCGGCTGGCCGCGCTGACCAAGCGGCTCGGCGAACTCGGCGCCGGCGTGGTCGCCTACGACATCATCTTCTCCGAGCAGGACCGCACCACGCCGGGGCGGCTCGCCGGCGAACTCGGCGATGCCGATCTGCCGGACCGCGACCTCACCATCGCGCTGCTCAAGAGCCTGCCAGATCACGATGCGAGCTTCGCACAGGCGATGCAGGCGACGCCGACCGTGCTCGGCTTCGCGGCGATCAGCGCGCGCAACACCACGCGGCCGACGGTGAAGACCGGGCTCGCGGTGGTCGGCGTCACCCCGACGCAGGTGCTGCCGCCGTTCCGCGGTGCGGTCGCCAACCTGCCGCTGCTCGATCAGGCCGCCGCCGGCATCGGCGCGATAAACCTGTCGGCACGCGACCGCGCCGGCGTGGTGCGCCGGCTGCCGATGCTGATGTCCGACGGCGCGCAGGTCTATCCCAGCCTTGCGGTCGAGGCATTGCGCGTGGTGCAGAACCAGAAGGGCATCGTGGTGCGTGGCACCGGCGCCAGCGGCGACGCCGACACCGGCCACGCCGCGCTGGTCGACATGCGGGTGGGGCAGTTCAAGCTGCCGCTGACCCGCGACGGCGAGGTCTGGGTGTATTTCAGCCGCGAGCGGCCGGACCGCACCGTGTCGGTCAAGGACGTGCTCGATCCGGCCAAGGACGCCGAGATGCGCGCCCGGTTCGAGGGCACCATCGTGCTGGTCGGCACTTCGGCGTCGGGTCTGCTCGACGCCCGCGCCACGCCACTTGGACAGGTCGTGCCGGGCGTGGCGATCCAGGCGCAACTGATCGAGCAGATCATCGCGCAGGACTTCATCGAGCGGCCGGACTGGGCGGACGGCTTCGAGATCCTCGCGACGCTGCTGCTCGGCACGCTGGTGACGGCACTTCTGCTGATCGCCGGCGCGCGGTTCTCGCTGATCGCGTGCGGCCTTGTCATTCTCGCTGCGGTCGGCGGATCATGGATCGCGTTCTCGCATTTCCGCCTGCTGATCGATCCGGTGTATCCGTCGCTGGCGACACTCGCCACCTATGTGGCGGTCGAGCGCGTGCTGCATGTCGCCTCGGTGCGCGAGAAGACCTTCGTGCGACAGGCATTCGGGCAGTATCTGGCGCCGGCGCTGCTGGCCAAGCTGGAGCAATCCTCCGAGGCGATGCGGCTCGGCGGCGAGATGCGCGATCTGTCGGTGATGTTCATGGACGTGCGCGGCTTCACGCCGATCTCCGAGACGCTGAGCGCGACAGAGCTGGTCGATTTCATCAACACGCTGCTGTCGCCGCTGTCGGACGCAATCCAGGATGAACTCGGCACCATCGACAAGTACATCGGCGACTCGATCATGGCGTTCTGGAATGCGCCGGTCGATGTGCCGGATCACGCCGCGCGCGCCTGCCGCGCCGCGCTGCGGATGCGCGCCGTGGTCGAGCAGCTCAACGACGCCGACGCGTTCGGCTTCGCCGCGCGCGGGCTCGCTGACCCGGTGGTGCGCATCGGTGTCGGCATCAACACCGGCACCGCCTGCGTCGGCAATATGGGATCGGCGAAGCGCTTCAACTACTCGGCGATGGGCGACGTGGTGAACGTCGCGGCGCGGATTGAAAGCGCCTCGAAGGAATTCCGCAGCGACATTCTCGTCTCCGAAGACGTCGTCCGCACGGCGCCGGGCATGGCGCTGCTCGAAGCCGGCGAAATCATGCTCAAGGGCAAGTCGAAACCGACCCGACTCTACGCGCTCGCCGGTGACGAGGCTGTCGCCGCGACACCGGAATTCGCAGTTTTGAAGACGCTCCACGCTGCGCTCCTGGCCGCCATCAAGGCCGGCGATCGCGCGACCGCGGCCGCGGCGCTCGAGCAATGCCGTGCCGCCGCCGGCCCCGCACTGTACGGGCTGTACGTGCATTTCGAGATGCGGCTCGCCGACCTTCCGGCGGCAGGCCGGCAGAGCGCGGAGTAGTTCCTGCCGCACCTCGAGGCGATACGCGCCGGCGCGTTGAGCGAGTAATATTCAGCAGCCGCGACAGATGCTCTTCAGCTTCGACAGCAGCTTGTCGCGCTCGTCGGATGCCGCCTTGACGTAGCTGTCGTTGCCGTGACGGCCGGTGGCGAAGCGGCCGTGATGCAGACCCATGCCGCCATGCATGTGGAAGCCCATGCCGCCACGCGCTTGCGCGGCGAGGGGCGTTGTCAGCGCGGCGGCGAGGGCCGCGGCGGTCAAGGCGCGGTTGAAAGCGGTGTATCGCATCGGGCGATTTCGAACCGCGATTGCGGCGGAAGTGGCGTGGCGCAAGTCACGGTGCTGCTTGCTGCTTCGACAAGGGGGCGCGGCAAGTGTGTCCAGCGATGTCTGAGGCCGCGCGCGAAGTGGCCTGCGTCAGCTCGCCTGCACGGTCGCGTCCGGTAGCGGCAGCGGCTCGACTTCGGCGCTCGGCAGCGTGAAGCTGAACACGGTGCCGCCTTCCGGGGGCGTCGAGACGCTGATCGACCCGCCGTGGGCCTGGATGATGGTCTGCGAGATCGACAGGCCGATGCCCATGCCGTCCGGCTTGGTGGTGGCGAAAGGCTGGAACATGCGCTCGGCGATCTGCGAGTCGAGGCCCGGGCCGGTGTCGGCGACCACCACTTCGACCATGCCGGCCGGGGCGACACGGCTGCCGATCTTCAGCCGGCGCTCGGGTTCGTCGCGCATCGCCTCGAAGGCGTTGCGGATCAGATTGAGAAACACCTGCTGCACCTGGACCTTGTCGACCAGCACGCGGTCGGTCGCCGGATCGAGCGCGAGCGTGATGTCGACCGGGCGGTCGCGGGTGACGACCGAGGCGAGGGCGAGCGCGTCTTCGGCGATCGCCCGCAGGCTCTCGATGGTCTTGTCGGTTTCGCCGCGGCCGACGAAGTCGCGCAGCCGCTGGATCACCGCGCCGGCGCGCAGCGTCTGCTGCGCGGCCTTGTCGAGTGCCGCGCCGATCTTCGCCTTGTCGGGATGGCTGCTGGCCTCGACCAGGCGCCGCGAGCCCTGCACGTAGTTGGTGATCGCTCCAAGCGGCTGATTGAGTTCGTGCGCCAGCGCGCTCGACATCTCGCCCATGGTGCTGAGCCGTGCCACCCGCATCAGTTCGGCCTGCAGGCTCTGCAGCCGCTGATCGGCCTCCTGCTGCCGCGCCGCCGCGCGCTGATGCTCGAGCAGGAACGCCGCGATCGCCGCGCTGGCGACCGCGAGGATCAGCAGGCAGGCGGTGATCAGCGCCGCCGCGAGGCTCTCGCGGTCGTGCTTCAGCAGCCGTTCGGTCAGCAGGGCCTGCTCGACGCGCGTCAGCGCCGTCAAACTGGTTTCGACGCGTTCGGTCAGCCGGTCGGAACGGGCCTGCTCGAGAATCTCCAGCGCCTCGTGCATGCGTTCGGGGCCGAGTTCGATGACGCGGCCGAGCTGGGCGGTGCGCATCTCGACGAATTGCCGCAACTCGTCGACCCGCGCGACGTGTTCCCGGTTGTCGCCGACCAGCGCGCGCAGGCTGTCGAGCCGCGATCCGAGCGCCTCACGGGAGCGCTGATAGCTCTCGCTGTAGCTGTCGATTCCGGTGAGCAGATAGCCGCGCTCATTGGTCTCCGCTTCCAGCACCGCACGTTGAATACCGGCGATCGCCAGCAGCACGTCGTTGGTATGCTGCACCCACGAAAAGCTGTCGCGCAGCCGCATCAGATTGAGGAACAGCGCGCCGGCGATGACGATGAACAGCAGCAGCGTCGCGCCGAGCAGCAGCGGCGCCTGGGTTGAAGTTGCGAGCGATTTGCGAGGCATAGCAGTCATTGGACCAGTGTCCGGCTACCCTAGGTCGCACGCTGCCAAACCTCAATGCGCTGAAGGGCGACCTTCGGCCTACCAGCGTGCGGTCGCACGCCGCGGTCAACCGCCGTTGTTTCGGGCGAAGCGCCTTGAATGTGAGTGCCAACGAGGCGGTTCCGTGCCGACCGAACCGGCTGCCGACGTTCATTGCGAGAGCATGTCGCTCAAGGGGCGAGCAGCGCAAACCGCGTTGTCCACATCGCCGGGCGCGATCGCTTTTTCGCTGGCGTGCATGTCTCCCATGCTTTGACTTGGCCCGGCTGCGTCAAGACAATCCTCGGATACCGCGCTGCACGCGGCGAGCGTCAGCGGGCGCGACGTAGGGGTGATGGAGAACGATGGTCAATCCAAGTACGGCCCGCGACACAAGCCGGGACGCGAGTCATCTCGCGACCGACGTTCTGATCATCGGGGCCGGTGGCGCCGGTATGTATGCGGCGCTGGAGGCGGCGCGCGAGGGCGCTTCGGTGCTGCTGGCGGATCGCAGCCTGATCGGCCGCGGCGGCGCCACCGTGATGGCGCAGATGACGGTCGCGGCGGCGCTCGGCGAGCAGACGCCGGATCATTGGGAGCATCATCTCGCCGACACGCTGAATGCTGGACGCGGCCTCTGCAATCCGGAACTCGCAGCGCTGCTGTGCGAGGATGGTCCGCATCGCCTGCGTGAGATGGACGACTGGAAAGTCGGCTGGGCACGCGAGGACGGCCACATCAAGCAGGCGCAGGCGCCGGGCCACGACCGCCCGCGCTGCGCCTATGTGGACTTCCTCTCCACCGGACCGGCGGTGTCGCGCACGCTGCGCACCCAGCTCAATACTGCGAGCGGCATCCGGCGCATCGGCGATCTCGCAATCATCGATATCGCCGTGCAGGACGGGGAAGCCTGCGGTGCGACGGCGCTGCATCTCACCACGGGCGAAGTCGTGACGATCGCCGCCAAGGCGGTGGTGATCGCGACCGGAGGCCTGACGCGGCTGTATCGGCGCAACAGCGCGTCGTCCAACATGAGCGGCGACGGCTACGCGCTGGCGTTGCGCGCAGGCGCCGAACTGATCGATATGGAGTTCGTGCAGTTCTTTCCGATCGGGCATCTGGCGCCGCGGCTGGTCGGCATGGACCCGATCATGTGGGATCCGTTCCGCTACAAGCTCGGCGGCAAGCTGCTCAATGCCGAGATGCGCGAATTCGAAGAGGATTACGCGACGCGCGACACCCGCAGCGACGGACGCTACGTGCTCACCCGCGATCTGGCGACCTATGCGATCACCAAGGAGGTCGAAGCGGGGCGAGGTAGTCCCGCGGGCGGCGCGTATCTGAGTTTCCAGCACGTGCCGGAAGCCGACATCCGTCGCGCCTTCGGCCCGGTGGTCGACCGACTCGCCGCCAATGGCATCGATCTCGCCCGCGGGCCCGTCGAAGTCGCGCCGATCGCGCATTATCATATGGGCGGCGTTCGGGTAGATACCGAGCTTGGAACCTCCGTGCCCGGGCTCTATGTCTGCGGCGAGGCGGTGGGCGGCGCCAATGGCGCGAACCGCCTGTCGGGGAATGCGATCACCGAGGCGTTCGTGTTCGGCGCGCGCGCCGGCCGCAACGCCGCGCGTCATGCTGCACGAACGACGTCGCCATGGTCCGCCGATGCGGCGCGCCCGACGCTCGATCTGCTCCGTGGCACTGCATCGCCGTCACAGGCCAACCCCGCGGCCCTGATCGCGCACTTGCAGGCGCTGATGGCCGAACTCGTCGGGCCGTTCCGCACCGACGACAAGCTCCGCCGCGCCATCACCGAACTCGCTGCGCTGAAGCAGCAGGTCGGCCAAGGTCCGTGGCCGGCGCCGCGCGGCTACGGCTCCGAACTGCTCGACTGGCTCGATCTGCGCAACATGGTGCTGGTGGCGCAATCCGTGGCACTGCCCGCGCTGGCCCGCACCGAGAGTCGCGGCGCGCATCAGCGCGAGGATCATCCGGGCCAGGACGAGGCGTGGACTCTTAACCAGGTGATGACGTTGTCGGACGGCGAGCTGAGCCTGACGCGCACTGCGTCCGTGAGCGGAAAGGCTGCGGCATGAAAGCGACGCTTCACATTCAACGCGGCAGCCCGGGCGAAGCCTCACGGGTCGAAAGCTTCGAGGTGACGTTCGAGGCGGGGCAATCGGTGCTGGACGGCTTGCGCGCGCTGCGCCTCACGGCCGATCCGACGCTGGCGTTTCGCTACGCCTGTATCAACGCCAACGCCTGCAAGGAGTGCATGATGCTGATCGACGGCGAGGTCGATTACGCCTGCACCGTACGCCTCAAGGAAGGCGTCACCGCGCTGGCACCGCTGCCGAAGAAGACGCTGGTGCGCGACCTCGTTACCGAGATCGCGCCGCCCGACGAGCGGCTGCATCGGCGTTCCTGATCCCTCTCGCCGCAGATGCACTTCGCGCGGGCGACATCGCCCCCGCGTGGGGGACTTGGTTCGGGCACGCCGGTTCACAGCTCCTGCAGCCGCTGCTTGTCGAGCAGCCGGCTGCTGTAGGTTTTGATGGTGTGAAACGCCGCGACCGGATTGTGGCTCAGCACCCGGTCCTTGACCACCAGCGTCGTCACCGGCGCCTCCGCGTGACGGATGAACAGCGAGTCGTGGCCGACGCATAGTCCCATGATGACGTTGAGCTGGGTATTCTCGCGATTGAGCAGCCGCGCCTGCAGCACCGGATTGCAGCAGGCCTCATGGCCGCATTTGATCTTCAGCTCTTCGGGAATGCCGACTTCGGTCTTGTCGATCGAACCGACCTTGCACAGCGCCGTGCGCGTTTCGAAGCCGGCGAGGCGAAGGATGTCGACGAGAATTTTGGTTTCGTCGATCAGGCCGATGCAGGTGGCGATGCCGATCCGCTGCGCACCGATGCGCCGGGCGAACGCCACCGTCTCTTCGATCCGGTTCAGCTTGCAATAATACAGGCCTTCGACCTCGGCGGCGGCCCGGGCGAGCGTGCCGTCCAGTCCGTTGCCGGAATACAAATCGACCAACTCGGCGCGTTCTTCGCCAGCGAGATCGGTGGTGGCGCAGATGCCGGGATAGCGCTTGTCGTGGCGGTAGCAATTGTATTGCCCGCACTCCGAGCAGGTGACGACGTCGGGCTTCGGCTTGGCCATCGATGAGATCCTGATGTTGGCGTGATCGATCGCGAACTAGCCGAGCCAAGTCGCGCGTGCAATTCGACCCTCGATCGATGAGGACGACGCTTGCGCGAGGAGAACCGGTGCGGGAGTGAGTTGATCTCTCGCGACGTACCGCGATGGAATGATATTCGCGGGCCGGACGTCTTTGCTCATCAGGCGCCGGCGGGCGGCGGCTATCTTCTCTGCTCGGCACGACATTTGAAACCGCGTTTCATTGACCGATTAGTCGCGGCCGCACGATCATGTGCGCACGGACTTTAACGGAAGCGGTCGCGCCCGCGAGCGCCCGTCGTCCCGAGCGGCACTGCTGGTGGTCACGGCGCCGGCTCGGGACGACGCGTGTCATTCCGCGTCATGATGTGAAGGGGACTCCATGAGCAACCAAACGGGACATCGGCTGAGCCGGCGCTCGCTTCTGCTGGGCGCCGGTGCCGGCGCGTTGATTGCGCCGATCGGCGTGCAGGCCTTTCCGGGGCGCCCGGCCGCATTCGATTTCGACAGCGCGCCGATCTGCCGGACCGCGGGTGAGGCAACGCCGCTGACGGGCGCACCGCGCAAGCTCAAATTGTCGTGGAACGCCAACGCGGTGTGCTCAGTGCAAGTGCCGGTCGCGGTGGACCACGACTTCTTCAAGAAACAGAATCTCGATGTCGAGCTGGTGAATTTTTCCGGCTCGACCGATCAGTTGCTCGAGGCGATCGCCACCGGCAAAAGCGACGCCGGCGTCGGCATGGCGCTGCGCTGGTTGAAGCCGCTGGAGCAGGGCTTCGACGTCAAGATCGTTGCCGGCACGCACGGCGGCTGCCTGCGCGCGATCGCGCCGACCAAATCGGAAATCACCAAAGTCACGGACCTGAAGGGCAAGGTGGTGGCGATCGACGATCAGGCCGGGCCGAGCAAGAACTTCTTCGCGATCCAGCTGGCGAAGGCCGGCATCGATCCGAACAAGGATGTCGACTGGCGGCAGTATCCGGGCAATCTGGTGCGGCTGGCGGTGGAGAAGGGCGAAGCGCAGGCGGCGCTGTCGTCGGATCCGCTGGCCTACGCTTTCCTCAAGGACGGCGAATTCCGCGAGATCGGCTCCAATCTCGATGGCCTGTATCGCAACGTCAGTTGCTGCATCGTCGGCCTGCGCGGTTCGCTGCTGCGCGACGATCCGCAGGTCGCGCGGGCGCTGACCCAGGCGCTGCTCGATGCGGCAGAGTTCTCGTCGAAGAATCCGGACAAGGCCGCGAAGTCGTTCCTACCTTACGCGCCGAAGATCGTGACCGAAGACGATCTGCGCGAACTGATCAATTATCACACCCACGATCATCACCCGACCGGCGCGCATCTGAAGCAGGAGCTGAAGCTGTACGCCGACGACCTCAAGGTCGTGTCGGTGATCAAGCCGTCGACGGACACCACCAAGTTCGCCGACAAGATCTATGCCGACGTGTTCAAGGTGTGAGGATCCGATGTCCGAAGCCCTCGATCTCGCTGTAGCCACCCGGCCGGCCGGCCCCAGCCTGTCGCTGTTGCGCGCCGTGCGCGGCCGCTTCGTCGGCTTCGCCGCGAGCCTCGCCTGGCTCGCCTTCGGTCTGTCCTGCCTGTGGCGAGAGGATGTCGGCGACTGGTCGCGCACCCAGGACGTGGCGATCGCGGCGCTCGTCATCGGCGTAGCCATCGCGGTCGCCTCCGTCGCGGCCTTCTGGTCGCGCCGCGTCGCCGACACCGTGCAGCGACGGGCGCCGTGGCTGGTGCTGCTCGGCGTCTGGCTGGCCGTGTGGGAGGTGCTGACGGCGAAGCTCGGCCTGCTGCCGCTGCCGTTCTTCCCGCCGCCGCAGGCAATCGTCGAGGTCTACACCGACGATCTGCAGAAGCTGTTCGACAGCGTATTCGCCTCGATCAAGCTGCAACTCGGTGGCTACGCGATCGGCGCGCTGGCCGGGTTCGTCACCGGCGTGTCGATCGGCTGGTCGCGCGCGATCGGCTATTGGGTGCATCCGGTGCTGCGCTTCATCGGGCCGCTGCCGGCGACGGCGTGGCTGCCGATCGCATTCTTCGCATTCCCGACGAGCTGGAGCGCCTCGACCTTCCTGATCGCGCTCGCCACCGGCTTCCCGGTGACGGTGCTGACCTGGTCGGGCGTCGCCAGCGTCAGCAACGCGTACTACGACGTGGCGCGCACGCTCGGGGCCAAGCCGTCGTTCCTGGTGTTCAAGGTCGCGATCCCGGCGGCGCTGCCGCATGTCTTCGTCGGCCTGTTCATGGGGCTCGGCGCGTCGTTCGCGGTGCTGGTGGTGGCCGAGATGATGGGGGTGAAGTCTGGCCTCGGCTGGTACCTGCAATGGGCGCAGGGCTGGGCGGCCTACGCCAACATGTATGCGGCGCTGCTGGTGATGTCGCTGCTGTGCTCCGGCGCGATCACGGCACTGTTCAAGGTCCGCGATCGTCTCCTGGTCTGGCAGAAGGGTGTGGTGAAATGGTGAGTGCGCTCGCGGTGAAACAGGAGGCGCCGGTCGCCGGCGCCTCGCTCGAGGTCGACGATGTCAGCCATCACTTCGACATCGACGGCAAGCCGCTGCCTGTGCTCGATCGCGTCTCGCTGACCGCGCAGCCCGGTGAGTTCGTCGCGCTGCTCGGGCCGTCCGGCTGCGGCAAGTCCACGTTGCTGCGGCTGGTGGCGGGGCTGGAGCCGCCGCGCGCCGGCCGGCTGTTCGAAGACGGCCGTCCGATCACCGGACCCAACCCGTCGCGCGTCGTGGTGTTTCAGGATCCGACGCTGTTTCCGTGGCGCACGGTGTGGAAGAACGTCGCGCTCGGGCTGGAGGCGCAGGGCATCATCAAGTCCGAGCGGCACCGCGTCGATGCGGCGCTGCAGCTGGTCGGCTTGTCCGGCTTCGCCAACGCCTATCCGCATCAGCTCTCCGGCGGCATGGCGCAGCGCGTGTCGCTGGCGCGCGCGCTGGTCAACGATCCGGATATTCTCATCCTCGACGAGCCGCTCGGCAAACTCGACTCATTGACACGTCTCAGCATGCAGACCGAAATCGTGTCGCTGTGGCAGCGCAACGGCTTCACGACGCTGCTGGTGACGCACGACGTCGAGGAGGCGCTGTTTCTCGCGCAGCGCGTGGTCGTGTTCAGCGAACGACCTGCCAAACTGAAAGCCGACATCGCGGTCGATCTTCCGTATCCGCGCCATCGCGGGGATCCGCGGCTCGCCGATCTGCGCCGTCAGATTCTCGGCTTGCTGGGGCTCGACGCCACTTGGTGAGCCCCCGGCCGTACAAGCTGCGCGACTTCGTGATCGCGTTCACCCGGCTGATCGACCGTGCGCCGCCGGAAGCGGAGGCGCTCGGCGTGGGGCGGCGGCTGCTCGTCGATCTGGTGAGCCGGGACGACTGGTTGCCGGACGCCTATGCGCAGCCGCATCCGCAGTACTATCAGCAGTATCTGCTGCACGCCGATCCGCTGGAGCGGCTGTCGATCGTCAGCTTCGTGTGGGGGCCGGGGCAGCGCACGCCGGTGCACGACCACACGGTGTGGGGACTGGTCGGCGTGCTGCGCGGCGCCGAATTGTCGGAGAGCTACACGCCGCATCCCGAAGGCGGCTTCGAGATCGGGCCGACGGAACGCATCGACGCCGGCGAAGTGGTTGCGGTGTCGCCGCGCATCGGCGACATTCACGCGATCGCCAACGCCTATGACGATCGCCCCTCGATCTCGATCCACGTCTATGGCGGCAATATCGGCGCGATCCGCCGCTCCGTGTTCGATCCGGCGACCGGCGCGCGCAAGCCGTTCGTGTCGGGATATGCCGATGCCGCCGTTCCCAACCTGTGGGACCGCTCGAAGGAGTAGACTGCCCCGATGACGATTTCCGGCTTTCTTGCAAAGACTGCGCTGTGACCCGCACCGTTTCGTTCGCCGAGGTTCGCGCCGCGCTGATCGACGGCCGCGAAATTGCGTTGCTCGATGTCCGCGAGGAGGGGCCGTTTTCGCGCGGCCATCCGCTGTTCGCGGTGCCGCTGCCGCTCGGCCGCATCGAACTCGATGTGCTCGACCTGGTGCCGCGCCACGATGCGCCGATCGTGCTGTATGACGACGGCGAGGGGCTGGTCGCGCGCGCAGCCGCGAAGCTGAGCGAACTCGGCTACAGCAACGTCGCGGAGCTCGAGGGTGGTCTCGACGGCTGGCGGCGCGCCGGCGGCGAGCTGTTCATCGACGTCAACGTGCCGAGCAAGGCGTTCGGTGAACTCGTCGAGGCGACCCGGCACACGCCCTCGCTGCCGGCCGCCGAGGTCGAGCGGCTGATCGCCGGCAATGCCGATGTCGTCGTGCTGGATTCCCGGCGCTTCGAGGAATATCGCACGATGTCAATCCCGACCGGCACCAGCGTGCCGGGCGGCGAGCTGGTGCTGCGCGTGCAGGATCTCGCGCCGCGTCCTGAAACGACCGTGATCGTCAACTGCGCCGGTCGCACGCGCTCGATCATCGGCACGCAGTCGCTGATCAATGCCGGCATCCCCAACAAGGTGTTCGCGCTGCGCAACGGCACGATCGGCTGGACGCTCGCGGGCCTGCAGCTCGATCACGGCGCCCAACGCCGCTTCCCCGACCTGTCGGACGAGGCGCAGCGGCTGGCCCGCGAACGGGCGCAGGCGCTGGCGCGGCGCGTCGGGCTGCGGAGCATCGACCGCGCCACGGTCGAAAGCTGGCGCGACCGCCGCGACGTGACTGTGTATCTGCTCGATGTCCGTACGCCGGAGGAGTTTGCCGCCGGCCATGTTCCGGGATTCCGCTCTGCGCCTGGCGGGCAATTAGTCCAGGCGACCGACGAATGGGTCGGCGTTCGCCACGCGCATCTGGTGCTGTTCGACGACGACGGCGTCCGCGCGACGCTCGCGGCGTCGTGGCTGATCCAGATGGGCTGGCGCAACGTGTATGTGCTGCAGGGCCCCGTCGACGGTGAACAGGAAACCGGAGCGCGTCCGCCACGGCGACCGCCGCTGCCGACCCACGGGCTTTCGACGCTGACGCCACAGGCGCTTGCGGCCGACCTCGCGCAATCGACCGTGATCGACCTCGCGCCGAGTCCGCGGCACGCGGCCGCGCATATTCCCGGCGCGTGGTTTGCGGCACGGGCGCGGCTGCCCGAGGCCTTGCGGCGGTTGCCGGGAGAAGGTCCGCTGGTCCTGACATCCTGGGATGGCGTGATCGCGCAGTTCGTGGCCGGCGAGCTGCGGGCTCTCACCGATCGGCCGATCGCTGTGCTCGGCGGCGGCACGCAGGCGTGGGAGGCCGCCGGCCTGCCGCTGGAGCGCGGCATCACGCATGCAGCGCACGACGTCGACGATGTCTACAAGCGGCCCTATGAGGGCACCGACAACGCCGCCGCCGCAATGCAGGCTTATCTCGATTGGGAATTCGGCCTGGTCGAGCAACTCGGCCGCGATGGCACCCACGGCTTTCGGGTGCTGTGATCGACGTTCTCCGACTCACAGCTCGATTGAAGTTGACCCGAGACGGCGGCTCGCAGGAGGCGTCGTCTCTCGCTCGCGTCGTCGTTCGATATGCGCGGTCATGGCCTGGCCCCGGCCATCCGCGTACGTGTCGCGAGCGGGGCAGACTGCGGATGCCCGGCGCAAAGGCCGGGCATGATGAAGAGAGACCGTGTCCGATTGCGTGAGTTCAGTCGGCGCTAGTCACAGACTGATCGTGCGTCCTCACGATGCGCGCGGCGACCAGATCTTCACCGCATCGGTCTTCACCTTGGTCGGGATTAGCCCCTCGGCGAAGAAGGCGTCGGCGATCTTCTGTT
>NZ_JBMDXE010000382.1:0-3818 GCF_048594845.1 Rhodopseudomonas sp.
CAAGGCCTCGGCCACGCCGGGGCCTTTTCTTTCCTGAAGCCGTTCCGCGATCGTCAGCAGTCCGAGTTACGCGTATGAGTCGATCCGATCCGGCACTCCTGACCGGCACCACACGACCCGCGCTGCGCGAGATTGCCGCCAGGCAGGCGGTCTGCGCGGCTCTCCTGCTCGGTATCGTCGCGCTCGCGGTTCGCATCGCGCTGATCTGGTGATCGGCGCCTCGTTTTCCGATCGTTCACCTCTGCGGGATAGCTTGACCGCTCCGGTTCGCGGCGGTCGCGGCCTTTCTCTTTCGGCGAGACTCGACGATGATCGCTGACGTTTTGCGCCTGTCGCTGTTCCCGGCCCTGATGGCCTTCGCGGCATCCAGCGACCTCTTCACGATGACGATTCCCAATCGTGTCTCGCTGTTGCTGATCGCCGGTTTTCTGGTGCTGGCGCCGCTTAGCGGGATGGGCATCGAGCAATTTGCCTGGCATCTGGGCGCCGGCGCTGCGGTGCTCGCGGTCGGCTTCACCTGTTTTGCAATGGGCTGGATCGGCGGTGGCGACGCCAAGGTCGCCGCGGCGGCGGCGCTATGGTTCGGCTTCACCCACCTGCTCGACTACCTGCTGTACGTGTCGCTGTTCGGCGGCGCGTTGACGCTTCTGCTGCTCGGTTTCCGGCAGTGGCCGCTCCCCTATCCGTTTCATAACCAGGCCTGGCTGACGCGGCTACACGCCCAGGAAACAGGTATTCCCTACGGCATCGCCATCGCGCTGGGCGCGCTGATGATCTATCCGCAGACGGAATGGATCAAGGCCGTCGACCTCGCGCGCTTTGCCTTGCACTGACGAGCCGGGAACATCTCGTTAACTCGATTTAGATACGCGTCATTAACCATGCTTTGACGAATAGCTGGTCAACTCCAGCTACTGCGGCGGGATCCGTCGCCGAGTCATTCGGGAAGTGAAAGCGTATGAATTCCGCGCGCATCGTCGTTCTGGCCATTGCGATCGGCGCCGGCGCCGTCGCCGCGTATCTTGCCAGCAGCGGCGGCGGGCAGGAAACCGCCGGCCCGCCCGCCCCGGTCGCGCAACTGCCGACCGTCGACGTTCTGGTGGCGAAATCCGACATTCCGCTCGGTCAGCATGTCGGCCCCGACGACGTCCAGTGGCAGAGCTGGCCGACCGCGACCGCCAGCTCGCAATTCATCCGCCGCAACGAACAGCCTGAAGCGCCCCGCCAACTCGTCGGTTCGATCGCGCGGTCGCCGTTCATCGCCGGCGAGCCGATCCGCGAACAGAAACTGGTGAAGGCCGAGGGCTCCGGCTTCATGGCGGCGATCCTGCCGACCGGGATGCGGGCGGTCTCGACCGAGATCTCCCCGGAAACCGGCGCAGGCGGCTTCATCCTGCCGAACGATCGCGTCGACGTCATCCTGTCGAAGCGCGACCGCAATCCTGACCGCGCCGGCGGCGGCGGCGAAACCGTCAACTCCGAGATCATTCTGAGCAACGTTCGCGTGCTGGCGATCGATCAGACCGTCGAAGAGAAGAACGGCCAGAAAGTCGTGGTCGGCAAGACCGCGACGCTCGAACTGAAGCCCGATCAGGCAGAATTCCTCGCCCGCGCCCGACAGAGCGGGACCCTGTCCCTGGCGCTGCGCAGCCTCGCCGACGCCAATGCGCCCGCCGTGACCGACGACACCGGCGGCGGCAAGCGGGACAGCATCAACGTCGTTCGTTACGGCGTCGCCACCCAAACGACGATGCCGAAGTGAGCAGAGAGACGGATATGAGCCGCGGGACCAATCACCGATTCATCCGCACCGTCAAAAGCACCGCGGCGGCGCTGTCCGCCGCTGTCGCGCTGACGCTGCTTCCGACTTGGTCGCCGGTTCACGCCGGCGATTATCGCGAGACGCCAGCGCAGACGGCGGGGGCCGGCCTGAACGCGCGCCCGCTCGCGCTCGGCATCGGCAAGTCGGTGGTTATCGACCTGCCGCGCGACATCAAGGACGTGCTCGTCGCCGATCCGAAGATTGCCAACGCCGTCGTGCGGTCGGCGCAGCGCGCGTACATCATCGGCGCCGCGGTCGGCCAGACCAACATCGTGTTCTTCGACGCCAGTGGGCAGCAGATCGGGGCCTACGACATCGCCGTGACGCGCGATCTCAACGGCATCCGGACCGCCCTGCGCCAATCGATTCCGAACGCGGATATCCACGTCGAGGGCCTCGGCGACGGCGTCATGCTGCTGGGCTCTGCTGCGACCGCGATCGAGGCCCAGCAGGCCGCCGATCTCGCCGCCAGGCTGACCGGCGACGCCAGCAAGGTCGTCAACAATATCGCGATCCGCGGCCGCGACCAGGTGATGCTGAAGATCACCGTCGCCGAAGTGCAGCGGAACGTCATCAAGCAGCTCGGCGTCGATCTGACTGCCAACATGACCTACGGCACCTCGGTGGTGAAGTTCACCAACTCCAATCCGTTCACGCAATCGGGCCAGCCGCTGGTCTCCGGGAATGCGCTGACGACGTCGTTCGGCAACGGTCCGTCCGTTCAGGCGACGCTGAAGGCGATGGAGAGCGCGGGCGTGGTCCGCACCCTCGCCGAGCCGAACCTGACGGCGATCTCCGGCGAACCGGCGAGCTTCCTGGCCGGTGGCGAATTTCCGGTGCCGAGCGGCGTGACCTGTACCAACAGCCTCTGCACGCCCTCGGTGACCTTCAAAAAATTCGGCGTGCTGCTCAACTTCACGCCGGTGGTGCTGAGCGAAGGCAAGATCAGCCTCAAGGTCTCGACGGAAGTTTCGGAAGTGTCGAGCGACAACGCGATCACGATCAGCGGCCTGTCGGTGCCGTCGATCAAGACCCGCCGCGTCGACAGCACGGTCGAGATTCCGTCGGGCGGTTCGCTGGCAATGGCCGGCTTGATCCAGGACCAGACCAAGCAGGCGATCAACGGCCTGCCGGGCATGACCCAGCTTCCGGTGCTCGGCACGCTGTTCCGCAGCCGCGACTACATCAACCGCCAGACCGAACTGATGGTGCTGGTGACGCCCTATGTGGTACGCGCCGTGGCGCAGAAGGATCTGTCGCGGCCAGACGACGGCTTCGCCGACGCCTCGGATCCGCAGTCCGATCTGCTCGGCAATATCAACAAGATCTACGGCGTGCCCGGCCGCACCGCCGCACAAGGCCAGAACTATCGGGGCCGCTTCGGCTTCATCACCGACTGAGCGGGACGAGGACAGGACGATGATTTCCATGACACCCGCCCGGATGCGTCGCGGCCTCGGTTTCGGGGCCGCTTTGGTCGGTGTATCGCTGTCGCTCGGCGCCTGCACCCACACCGGCAGCACCGAAGACGTCACCGCCAGCATCCCGCTCGACTATCGCCAGCGGCATCCGATCGCGATCCAGGAAGCCGATCGCAGCATCGTCGTGTTCGTCGGCAACGGCCGCGGCGGTCTTACCTCACCGCAGCGCACCGATGTAATGGCTTTCGGGCGCGACTGGCTGCGCGAGGGCACCGGCTCGATCATCGCCGAAGTCCCGTCGGGCACGCCAAATGCACGCGCCGCGGGCGAAACGGTGCGCGAAATTCAATCGGTGCTGACCGCAGGCGGCGTGCCGGCGCGCGGCGTCATCGTGAAGCCCTATCATCCCACTGATCGGCGCACCTTCGCGGCGATCCGACTGCTGTATCCGAAGGTCACGGCGGTGGCCGGGCCGTGCGGCCTGTGGCCCGAGGACATCGGCCCGTCGATCAAGAACAAGGGCTATCTGGAAAACCGCCAGTCTTGGACTTTCGGCTGCGCCAATCAGCGCAACC
>NZ_JBMDXE010000383.1:0-9317 GCF_048594845.1 Rhodopseudomonas sp.
AGCCGGTTCGGGAACGCAAACAGCCATTCCACCACGCCGCCGATCACTCCGGTCAGCGCGGGCATGCCGGCGGGCGGCGCATAGGCAAAATGGGCGTTGACGATCGCGCGGTATTTCTGCGGCGTCTTCAGGCCGGGCAGCAGCGACGCCGCCGGGCGCGGCGGCACCGCCAGCACCACCGCGTCGTCGGGGCCGACCGCCACCACGTCCTCGCCGCCGAAATTCAGGGCGCCGACGCGGTCGCCGGCAGTCGTCAGCGAGCGCAGCTCGTGGCCGAACTGCACGCCCGGGCCGCTGCGGGCGAGTTGCTCGACCGCCGGCTCGACCAGCACGGCGCTGAGGCCGTCACGCGCGATCAACGGCCGGCAAGCGTGGCCGCCCGCCAGCAGCGTCTCGCGCACCACCGCGCCGGCCAGACCCGCCGAACCTTCCGGCGGATCGACGTTGAGCGCGGCGAGCAGCAGCGGAGCCACCAGCCGGTCGTACAGCGGACCGCGGCACGGAATCGTGTCGCCGATCAGCTTGCTGGTGGGCGCCCATAGCAGCGGCGCCAGCGCCAGGTAATCGCCGATCGAGGTGTCCGGCACCCGGCGCTTGGCATCGAACAGCCAGAACGGCAGCCGACCGCGGCCGAGATCGAGCTTCCAGCGCGCGTTCGATTTCAAATCCATGAAGTCGAATTCCGCGCCGGCCGGGCCGACCAGCCCCGCCTCAGTGCCGATCGAACGCGCGTAGTCACGTGCGGCGTGATTGCCCGACAGCAGCAGATGGTTGCCGTTGTCGATCACCAGATTGGTCTGGGCATCGAAATAGGAGCGGCAGCGGCCGCCGGCCTGCTGCATCGCCTCGTGAACCCGGACGGTGTAGCCCGCGCGCGCGAGCTTGGTCGCGGCGGCGAGACCGGAGATTCCAGCACCAATGACGTGAACGATTTTCGACATCACACGATCGCGTATTGCAGCAAAATGCCGATCTTCGCCGCCTTGCCGAGCTTGACCGGCGCCCGCGGCGGCGCGAAGCCGCGCGCGATCAGCAGCTGAAGGATGGAGAAGTAGTACTTGCCCATGATCCGCGGCGCCTTGACGACGCGGCGGGGATTGCGGCTCATCACCACGTCCGCGGCGTCGAAATGCTTCAAGGCCCGCGCCACCAGCGGCGCGCAGACATTTGGCAGCGCCGGATCTTCGGCGACAGTCATCGGATCGAGGCTGGTGATGCCGGCCGCGAGCAGTCCCTCGCGCGGCAGATACAGCCGGCCGAGACCCGCATCCTCGTCGATGTCACGCAGGATGTTGGTGAGCTGAAGGGCGCGGCCGAGATGATGCGCCAGCAGAATGCCGTCCTGTTCGGGCAGACCGAAGATCCGCACCGACAAGCGGCCGACCGCGCTCGCGACCCGATCGCAGTACAAATCGAGCGTGGCGTCGTTCGGCGCGCGGATGTCCGCGGTGACGTCCATCTCCATGCCGTCGATGATCGCCAGGAAGTCCTCGCGCTTCAGGCCGAAGGCGCGGACCGATTCCTGATAATCGGCCAGCCGCGGCGGCGGCGACCCGCGATACAGCGCGTCGATGTCCTCGCGCCAGCGCTGCAGGCCGGCGGCCCGCACGTCGCGCGGCTGATCGGAATCGGCGATGTCGTCGACGTAGCGGCAGAAGCTGTAGACTTGGAACATCGCCTCGCGCTGAGGGCGCGGCAGGATGCGCATCGCGGCATAGAAGGAGCTACCGACCGCAACGCCCTGATGCTCGGCCGGATCTGAAGTGGACTGCATGGTCATGCGCGCGGCGCCGGCTTCGACACCGCCCCCCTCCCGAAAGTGCGGCGGGCGATTTCCGATCCCACCGCGCCGACCGAGGCAAACAGGAATTCGATCGACTTCAGATGCACGCGCTCGCTCAGGGGATCGCGCACTTTCAGCATCTTGACGATCCGATCGGCGAAGCTCTGAATCACGGACACTTCCAGCCCGAGGCGGAAATCCTTGATCTCACCGGCGAGCGACCGGCCCTCGCCCAACAGCACGTCGTTGCGCGCAGCAAGGTCCTGCAGGCACTGCAGCAGCGCAGGCGAAGATTTCAGTAGGCCGAGCTCATCAACCTTGGCTCCGACCGCGTCCAGCGCGTCACGCGGCAAGTAGACGCGATTGAGATTGCGATAGTCCTTGCCGCAATCCTGCAGGTGATTGTTGATCTGCAGCCCGGCGCACAGTGCGTCGGACGCCGCCCAGGTCGAGGTGCTCTCGCCATGGACGTCGAGCATGAAGCGGCCCACCGGCATCGCCGAATAGCGACAATAGTGGATCACTTCGTCCCAGTCCTCGTAGCGCAGCTTGGTGACGTCCATCCGGAACGCGGTGAGCAGATCGAGCGCATGGCGCGGCGGCATCCCGCGCGCGGCCAGCGCCTTGCGCAGATTGACCGCCTCCGCCTGGGTCTCGCCGCGGCCGAGCAGCTCGGCTTCGAGCAGATCGAGGAAGCTCAACTTGGTCGGCGCATCGAGCATCGCGTGGTCGGCAATATCGTCGGCGGTCCGGACGAAATTATAGAACGCCAGAATCAACTCGCGATGCCGCGGATGGATGATCCACGACGCGACCGGGAAGTTTTCATCCCGGTGGGTCTTGCCGGATCGCAATTCGCTCGCAGACGTCATCGTTCTGGCTAACGCTCGGTTCGAACAGGGCGTCCAACTCTCGAATTCAAACTCTCGAGTTCGGACATGAAAAAACGCCACGAACGGACCCTCCCGGTATCCCGGGCTGATCCGTTCGCGCACGCCATATACGGGAAATTCGCCGGTGAAACCAACGATATTGACGCGGGCTGATTGCGACCGAGCAACGCCCGCCTCAGATCGTGGCTGCAAAGCCGCAGCGGGCGCTCGGCCCGCCCGGTCGGCGAATGCGATTATTGGCCGTGGTTGAGCAACACCTGGTTGCAGGCGCGGCTGATCTTCGGGCGGTTTTCCTTCAGACAGGCAAGGATCGCGAAATCGCCCTGGTCCATCAGTGCACGGCAGTGGCGCGACACGTCCCGCGAGCAGGCAGCCTGCTCTTCGGGCGTTCCGCTGCGCTGCTGTTGCTGTTGAGCATAGGCGCCGGTCGACACCGGGACGAGCAGCAACGTCAGCGCAAGCAAGATCTTATGCATTTTCTTCCTTCGGTGGTGCGGGGGAATTTCAATCGAGCATCGACCAGCGGCAAGGCGGAGCCAAAGGCTGCGAAGGCTCGATCGACTCTGAGGTTTACACAGTCATCGGCCCCGAATGCGGCCGAATTTGCACCGATACTGCGACACATGCGACCATGTTTCAAATGCAGTCGTCAGGCTGAGGGATTTCTTCGCGTGACGTTGCGAATTTGCGACAATTGCGACCTGTTCCGTCCAATCGCGGCCGTGGCCGGCGTGCTACAGCCCGGGTTTGCTCGTCGCCGAGTTCGTTTGCGCGGAACCAAGCGCGATATTATTTGATTTGAACCTGTCGGTACGCAAAGACACTAACAGGCTGATACGGCGCAGCGTCGTTTCGGCACGATTTTTCAGGGGTAGACAAGAATGACACTGCTTCGTTCATCCTCTTCGCTTCATGCGCTGAAGGCCGCCGGCGTCGCCGCTGCGATGCTGCTGTCGGCCTCGGCCAGCTACGCCGAGGGGCCGTTCGCAGGCTTCGAAGGCGCGTGGTCGGGCACCGGCACCGTGGCGTTGTCCGACGGGACGAAAGAGCGGATCCGTTGCCGAGCCACCTACAAGGTCGGCGGCGGCGGTAACCAGCTGACTCAGACCCTGCGCTGCGCCAGCGACAGCTACAAGTTCGACCTGTCCGCCGACGTCGCCAGCAGCGGTGACCGCATCTCGGGCAATTGGAGCGAAGCCAGCCGCAACATCAACGGCAACCTGCAGGGCAAGGCCGGCGGCGGCAATATCGAGGTGTTCGTCGAGGCCGCCGGCTTCGCCGCCAGCATCTCGCTGACCACCCGCGGCAACAAGCAGTCGGTCGCAATCAGCTCGAAGGGCGACATCCGCGGCGTCAACATCAGCATGACCAAGGGCTGATTTCTCGCGACGCTTTGGCTGCAAGCCGATTAAAAACAAAAGCCCCCGGACGGATCGTCCTGGGGCTTTTGGTTTGCACGATCATGAAACGTGATTCCGGCGCGGGCAGCCTCCGACAGTTGCGTCAGGCAGATTCCGCAGCGCCTTGCTCCGGCAATTCCAGCTCCAGCAGGGCTGAGCTGAGGCTTTTGCCGTGGGCGTCGAGAGCGAGCGATCGGGTGACGCCGCCGCCGAGCGCGTTGGTCAGCACGAAATTGAGCGCCGCGATATTCGGCAATTCGTAGCGCGTCACCTCGCCATGGACGATGCCGGCGAACAGCGACTTGATGCGTTCCGGCGTGACGTGCTCGCGCAGCAACGCATAGTTGGCGGGATCGAAGGCGATCACCGAGATGTTCGAGGTGTTGCCCTTATCGCCGGTGCGGGAATGAGCGAGGTCGCGCAGCTTCATGGCGGAAATCTCCGGATTGTGTCGCAGGCAGGCCGCGGCGCTGGCCGATTACACGTCGAACATCTGCAACGTCGGTGACGCCAGCTTCTTAGGCACCAGCACCGAAGCCACCGCGATGACTTCGCGCACCGCCTTGAAGGCGCCGCCGCCGCCGGCCGGCCCGTTGGTGTAGAGCGTCTCGACCTCGTTACCGACCAGCACCGCATCCTCGCGGTTGCCGGTCCGGCCGGCCACGCGGATGCGGACCTCATAAGGCTCGTGCCTTGCCGACAATTCCGCACCATGCAGCGCATCCATGCCGATCAGGTCGAAGCGCGCCTCGTCGAGCCGGACGCTGCACAGCGAGAGCCGCTCGCGGACGATATCGAGCGCAAGCCGTGCGCGCGCGACCGCGCCAGGCCCGGCATAGGACATTTGCCCCTCGCCCACATAGCTATCGATGAAGCCGACCGAGGTCTTGAACGTGTCGGTCGCGGGCTTGCCGGTCGCCCCCGAAACGCGAACGCGATCGGGGCCGATCTGCTCGATCCGAACCCGCGAGAAGTCGGCGATGACGTCGGGCTGCATGTAGTTGGCCGGATCATGGATTTCGTACAGCAACTGTTCCTTGCAGGTCGCCTCCGTCACGGCGCCGCCTGATCCCGCGACCTTGGTGATCACCACCTCGCCGTCTTGGCTCACCTCTCCGATCGGGAAGCCGAGCCGGGCCAGTCCTTCGACATCCTTGAAGCCGGGATCGGCGAAGTAACCGCCGGTGATCTGGCCGGCGCATTCGAGCAGATGGCCGACCAGCACGCCCTTGCCCAGCCGGTCCCAGTCGTCGAGCGCCCAACCGAATTCGTGGATCAGCGGCGCCAGAAACAAAGCCGGATCGCTGACGCGGCCGGTGATCACCACGTCGGCCCCCGCAGCGAGCGCCCGTACGATCGGCTCCGCGCCGAGATACGCATTGGCCGACAGCAGCCGGTTGCCGAGGTCACCGACACGGCCGTCGAGCTCGAGGAACGGCAGATTGCCGTCACGGCAGGCGTCGAGCACGTCGTCACCGCCGACCGCGGCGATCTTGAGGGTCCTGACGCCGAGATCCTTGGCGATCCGCGCGGTGGCTTGAGCCGCGGCGCGCGGATTGGCGGCGCCCATATTCGTGATGACCTTGATGCCCCGCGCCTTGCAGATCGGCAGCACCGCGCGCATCCGCTGCTCCAGCAGCGGATCGAATCCTGCGTCGGGGTTCTTCATCTTCTCCTGCTGCGCCAGCGCGATCGTGCGCTCGGCGAGGCATTCGAAGCCGAGATACTGGATGTCGCCCTTCTCGGCGAGTTCGACCGCTGGCTCGATACGGTCGCCCGAATAGCCCGCGCCCGAGCCGATCCTGATGGTTCTCACGCGGGCACCTCCCTGGTCAGAGCGGAGACAGGCCGAACCCGACGCAGACGAGGCTCATCACGTCGTGCTCCGCGGTTTCCGAAGAGATCCGAGCCGCGCGCGAGTGGCGCGGCTGGGAGATCAGATCACCGTCCCGGCCTTGCCCCGGCCGCGCAGCCGTTCGGCCATGCTGATCAGCCACATCGCGGTGGGGCGCAGGATGAACAGATCGGCGATCAGCGCCGCCACCATGGCGAAGGCGCTGAGCCACCCGAACAGCCGCAGCGACGGCAGGTCTGAGAACACCGTAACGCCGAGGCCGCAGGCCAGCACCACGGTGGTGAGGATCAGCGCCGGACCGACCAGCACGGTGGCGCGCTCGACGGCCAACGCTGCACTGGTGCCGGGCGGGCTTTCGAGCCGCAGCCGGTTGAGGAAGTGGATCGTCGCGCTGAGGCCGAGGCCGAACGACACCGTCAGAGCCACCACGCTGGCGAATTGCAGCCCCTCTCCCATCACCCACAGCAAGGTGCCAGACAGCACGACCGGGAAGATGCCCGGCAGAATACAGGCGAGCATCACCACCACCGAGCGGAATGCGAGCCCGATGAACACCGCCACGAGCAGGAATTCGATGGTCAGGCCGTGGTTGAGCTTCGAGATCATGTCTGCACTGTTGCGCGCCGCGATCGCCGACAGGCCGGTGACCGCGACCTCGTAGCCCGGATACTTCTGCCGCACCGTGTCGAGCGCATGGTCGAGCTTTTGCACCACCGGCAGGATCTGCGACGAATCCAGATCCGGCACACGGCCCGACACCACCACAGCGGTCTGATCCGCGGAGATGAAGCGCCGGACCAGATGCTCGGGAATCACGTCGACATATTCCTTGAGCGTCGCCACGTCGTTGGTGTGCGCCTTCTCGGCCAGCCAGCGCCGCAGCGTCTCCAGCGACCAGACGTTTCCAACGCCGGCCTGTTTCTCGACCATGCTATGGACGTCGGCGATCACCTGCAGTGTCTCGGGCGAGTACAGCGTCTGGCCCTTCGGGAATTCGATCAGCACGTCGATCGGATTGGCGCCAGTGAGCTTGGCGTCGAGCCGGTCGCTCGCCTGCACCGCCTGCTCCTTGTCGGGCCCCTGATCGGCGAGCCGGTAGCGCGGCTCCAGATTGGCGTAGATCACGCCCAGGCCACCGACCAGCAGCAGCGCCAGCAGGCTGAACAGGCCGGGGTGGCCGACCATCCGCACCGCGATGAAAGCGCAGAATCGGCGCAGCGCGTTGACGCCGAGGTCGGCGCCCTGAAACTTCGCCGCGAACGCCTGCTCGTTGCGCACCAGCAGCACGCCGAACACTGGCACCAGCGACAGCACCGCGATCAACGCGATCACGGTGGCGACCAGACCGGCCTCACCGAACGCGCGGATCAGTTCAGAGTCTGAAAACTGCAGCGCGATGAAGGAAATGCCCGCCGTGGCGTGGGTCAGCACGCAGGCCGGCCCGACCACCAGCACTGCATTCTTGAACGCCGTATATTTGTCCTCTCCGGCGATCAGCCTGTCTCTTGCCGCGAAGGTGAGCTGCATCGAGTCGGCGAAGCTGATCACCATGATCAGCGGCGTCATCACGTTGAGGAACATGTTGAGGCTGAAGCCGGTCCAGCCGAGCACGCCGAGCGACAGCAGGATCGCCAGCAGCGGCGGAAATGCCGCCACCACCATGAACGAGATCTTGCGGAAGAACAGGATGGCGATAATGCAGCCGGCGAGGATGCCGGCAATGTTGTAGATCAGGCCGTCGCGCTCGACCGCATTGCGGATTTCGAGCTGCATCACCGGCACGCCCGACAACTGCCGCGACAGGCCGCTACCTTCGAGGTCCTCCGCCATCACCTTGCGGATTTCGCCGATCGTGGTGGAGAGCTTGTTGTTGCTGACGATCTCGGGCGACAGCGACAGCACGATAAGCGCCAGCGTACCGTCCTCCGACAGCAGCTTGCCGCGGATGATTTCGTTGCTCTTCACTGTGGCGATGAACTTGTCGTAGGCCTCGCCTTCCGGCAGTTCGTTCGGGAATAGCGCGGCCGGCAGCTTGCCGGGCTCCGGCGCCTGCCGGGCCGAAAACAGCGAAATCAGGCCGCGAACGCCATCAACGAGCTGCAGGTCGGTGACGAGGTCGCGGACTTTCTCAAGATTTTCACGTTCGAGAAGGGTCTTGCCTTCGACCACCACGAGCACGTCGTATTCGGTCGACGGGAAGCGCTTGGTGACTTCCTCGTACTGCTTGAATTCCTTCGTGTCGGACCGGAACAGTTGGCTCAGCGAGTCGTCGATCTTGATGCGCTGAATGCCGAAGATGGCGGCGACGACCAGCGCGACCAGGATAAGGCAGGACAGGATCGGTGCGCGGACCGCGATAAGTCCCATCCGCTCCAGCCCGAAGGCGATGCTGAGCTTCCTGCGGTGCAGCTCGTCGACTTCGGAGTCCGTGATGTTCTTGTGCAGCATGCGCTGTTCCGTTCTGGCGATCGTTCAAGTCCGCGACAATTCCGGCACGATTGCGACCCGCCGCACCGAAAGACGCCGAGCGAGCCGGTTCTGATCGAATCAGACCCAGCGCTCTAGGATAATTTCGACGCGTTTTCGTAATGCGAACCGGATTGCACTTCGCCCGAAAACGCTACCTTCCGTGACGACATGGGATTGTTTCATCGAGTGGAGTACAGCCCGACGCCCCCCGCGAGGGAGCGCACGGGGCACACTCGATCAGATTCGCACGGCCCGCGCGATCCGGTGCCATGCCGCGCGTCACACGGGCGCCGTCAGCTCCGGTGCGGAGGCACCTTCCCCGCTTTCGTCCTTCAGGGCAACACCGGACACGCCCCGTGACAGCGCCTCACGCACCAACCACGCGATCTTGAACGCGGCCTCATCGGCCGAAATCCCCGCGGCGTGGATGTTGGAGACGCAATTACGGTCCGCATCGGTGAGGCCGAGCTTCGGGCCGAGCGTCACATAGGCACCGAGGCTGGCCGGCGCAGAGAGACCCGGCCGCTCGCCGATCAACACCAGGACGATCCGGGCGCCGAGCAGCGCGCCGATCTCATCGCCCAGCGCGACGCGGGCGCCCGTCGCCACCACCGCCGGACCGACGCTGATGCCCGCAGCAGAGAGCCGCGGCAGCAGCCTGCCAACCACCTCGACGGCCTGGGCCGAAACCGCGACCGGCGACAGTCCATCGCCGACCACGACCGCGAGATCTGCGGCCGAGGTCTTCTGCTGGAGTACGGTGTGCGCGGCAGGATCGAGCTGCCGGCCGAGATCGGGGCGCGCCAGGTAGTCGCGGCGGCCCCCGGCCCGGCTCGCCACCAGCAGCGGCGTCAGGCCGAGGGCTTCCAGGTCGGCGCCCAGCGCGGCGGCATCGAACGGTGCATGCACCGCGTCGC
>NZ_JBMDXE010000384.1:0-6511 GCF_048594845.1 Rhodopseudomonas sp.
TTGCCGTTCTCGTACTGGATGGTGACCTGGCTCTTGGAGTCCGGACCCAGCACCTTCTCCTTGCCGGAGTGGCGGGCTTCGGAGATCAGCCGCAGGATCTTGTGGGCGTAGAAGATCGGCGCCGGCATCAGGTCGGGCGTCTCGTTGGTGGCGTAGCCGAACATGATGCCCTGGTCGCCGGCGCCCTCTTCCTTGTTGGTGCCGGGCTGCAGCGCGTCGACACCCTGGGCGATATCGGCCGACTGCGGATGCAGCAGGATCTCGATATCGCAGGTGTTCCAGTGGAAGCCTTCCTGCTCGTAGCCGATGTCCTTGATGGCGGCGCGAACGACTCCCTCGATCTGCTCGTTGGTCACCGAGGCCGGGCCGCGGGTCTCACCGGCGATCACCACCTTGTTGGTGGTCGCGAGCGTCTCGCAGGCGGCGCGAATCGCCCAGGGATCGATGCCGGCCTTGGGGCCTTCGCGGAAGAACAGATCGACGACTTCGTCGGAAATCCGGTCGCAGACCTTGTCCGGATGACCTTCCGACACCGACTCACTCGTGAACAGATAGGACGCACGCATCACCAACCCCTTATCCACCGGACCGACCGGCGGCGCTTTCGTGAATGATATATCCCTGAAAAGTCAATCGCGACGACGCGAGATGACGTAGGATTCGTCGTAAAACCAGAGCCCGCTGTGCTTGCGCAAAACCTCTCTGGTGGCTTCCAGATAGTGGCCGCCCTGGGTCATTTCCGTCAGCCGGTCATCCTCGATTTGCGCGACATACACCGCGGCATTCCAGGCTGCAAAGGCCGTCGAATTGCCGATCGACCCTGTGACCTCGTTTGGCAGGGCTTCCATATCATAACTGAAGATCGACCGGCTATCCGCATAAGCGTTAAAATTGAGGTCCCTCCCTGCTGATCCGAGCTCGTATTTGACGGCGCGCAGCAGCTCGTGGCGGCTCACCGAGAATGGGTTTTCGTCGGGCCAGACCGCCTGGACAATTTCCAGTCCGGGATCCTGGCCATGGGAGTGAATTCCGATCAGCCGGCCGCCGGCCCGCAGCGCCCGGGCCAGCGGCGCAATGATCCGCTTGGCGCGGAAGTTGACGCTCGATTTGGCCCGGTAGGGCTGCGAGGCGATGATCAGGTCGAAATTCGCCTCGGTCCGCCCCGCCCGCGGGATGATCGAATCGAGCAGGAAACGGTGGTCCTCCCGGTACAGCACGATCGCCACCGGGCGCTCGTAGACCGGCATGCCGGAGCGTGGGCTGACCGCCGCGCGCCAGTTCTCCTGCAGAAACGGCCCAAGCTCGGCGATCTGGGTCTCGAATTCGCCCGACGACGCGCCGCGCAGCGGTACCTCGTGCCAGATCATGCTGGCCGCCGCACTCGGCGACGCCGGTGTCAGCCACGGCGCCTCGGCATAGTACATGTTGGTAAAGACGAACACCGAGGCCGGGTGCTCGAACAGCCGGTCCGAGACCTTGTCCAGCGTCAGCCGCAGGTCCTCGAGGCTGAGTTCCTTGCCGGCCACATAGAACGGCATGTGTGGGAAGCGGCCGTGCATCGCCCGCAGCACCCGGGCCAGCACGGTGCCGTCGCCGCAACCGGCATCGAACACCCGTACGGCCGGCGGCCGGGGGTGGATGCTGGCGAGTTCGAGCGCGACCCGGTCCGCCACCACCCGCTTCTCGCTGCAGGTGTGAACGAACAGCAGGTACTTCTGCCGGTTCTCGAAGAACCGGAAATTGCTGCGCGGATCGCGCCGCTCCGGCGGCACCACCAGCCCGCGCGGCGGCGGCGGATTGCCGAGCCCGGCGGCCACGAACGCCTCGATCCGGTCCAGCGTATCGACCGTGATCCGCTTCCCCTCGCGCAGCCGCTGCACCAGCTTGCCGTCATTGACGGCACGCCGGCCAAAGGTGGTCTCCGCCATCCCCGCCTCGCGGCAGTAGTCGGAAATCCGGCTGAGGAGCTGGTCGTTTTTCATCCGCTCGCGGGTGGGAAGATCGGGTTCAGTGGGACGGCGCACCTTCGCCTGCCCACCATACAAAAGCAACCCTCCGGGCGAAACTGGAACTTGGGAGGACAGCCGCCAATATCCGGCTGTCATTTGGAAACTCCCCTGTTTCTGTTAAGAGGCCCGCACCCCCGGCGCACCCGCCGGGGACGCCAAGAGACGAGAGTGCGATGCGGATAGCGATGATCGGAACCGGCTATGTGGGGCTGGTATCTGGGGCGTGTTTTGCGGATTTCGGCCATGACGTGATCTGCGTCGACAAGGACGCCGACAAGATCGCGGCGCTGCATCGCGGCCAGATCCCGATCTACGAGCCGGGGCTGGACGAGCTGGTGGCGGCCAACGTCCGGGCCGGCCGTCTCGGCTTCACCACCGATCTCACCGCCCCCGTGGGCGAGGCGGACGCGGTGTTCATCGCGGTGGGCACGCCGTCGCGGCGCGGCGACGGCCACGCCGACCTCAGCTATGTATATGCGGCCGCTCGCGAGATCGGCGCGGCGCTGAAGGGCTTCACCGTCGTGGTCACCAAGTCGACCGTGCCGGTCGGCACCGGCGACGAGGTCGAGCGGCTGATCCGCGAGACCAATCCGGACGCCGACGCGGCTGTCGCCTCCAACCCGGAATTCCTGCGCGAGGGCGCGGCGATCCGCGACTTCAAGTTTCCCGACCGCATCGTGATCGGCACCTCGGACGAACGCGCCCGCAAGGTGCTGGGCGAGATCTACCGGCCGCTGTCGCTGAACCAGGGCCCGCTGATGTACACCGCGCGCCGCACCGCCGAGCTGATCAAGTACGCGGCCAACGCGTTCCTCGCCACCAAGATCACCTTCATCAACGAGATGGCGGACCTCGCCGAGAAGGTCGGCGCCGACGTTCAGGATGTCGCCCGCGGCATCGGCATGGACAATCGCATCGGCCCGAAATTCCTGCACGCCGGCCCCGGCTTCGGCGGCTCGTGCTTCCCGAAGGATACCCGCGCAATCGTGCAGACCGCACACGACTACGAGGTGCCGCTGCGCATCGTCGAGGCGGTGCTGGCCGTCAACGACAACCGCAAGCGCGCGATGGCTCGCAAAGTCTCGCACGCGCTCGGCGGCAATATCCGCGGCAAGACCGTTGCCGTGCTCGGGCTGACCTTCAAGCCGGACACCGACGATATGCGCGACGCGCCGTCGATCCCGCTGATTACCGGCCTGATCGACATGGGCGCGGTGGTGCGGGCGTTCGACCCGGTCGGCATGACGCAGGCCAAGGCCGAGCTACCCGACATCACCTATTGCGACGACGCTTACGATTGCGCTCAGGGCGCAGATGTCCTCGTCATCGTCACCGAATGGGTGCAGTTTCGCGCCCTCGACCTCGCCCGTCTGAAGGGCACCATGAAGCAGCCGGTGATCGTCGACCTGCGTAACGTGTACCGGCCCGAGCAGATGGCCGAATACGGCTTCAACTATCACAGCGTCGGGCGGGGCTGAGCCGGACGGTGCGTTTCGCCAGAAACTACGCGCCGGGGCGCTGCCCCAGCGCGGGATGCGCCAGATAGGCCAGCAGCTTCATCTCGCGGCGGCCGCGGGTGACGGTGTCCAGCACCAGCCCGGACGAGGCCGCCAGCACCGCGACGATCATCATGCTGGCCGACAGGATCGCGGTCGGAAACCGCGGCACCAGCCCGGTCTCGGCGAAAGTAATGATCAGCGGGATAGCGAGGCCGACCGACAGCACCGCAAGCGCGATCGAGATGGCGCCGAAGAATCGCAGTGGCTTTTCCGAGCGATACAGCTTCAGGATGGTACCAAGGATACGGAAGCCATCGCGCCAGGTCTTCAGCTTGCTCACCGAGCCTTCAGGCCGCTCGTAATATGGCGTCTCGATTTCCCTGACCGGCATCGCCAGTTCGAGCGCATGGACGCTGAGCTCGGTCTCGATCTCGAATCCTCCCGACAGCACCGGGAAGGTCTTGACGAAGCGCCGCGAGAACACGCGGTAGCCCGACAGGATGTCCTTGAAGGCCTGACCGAACACGGCGGAGAGAAAGCCGGTGAGCAGCCGGTTGCCGGTGCGATGGCCGCGGCGCCAGGCGCCCTGCGCCTGATCGATCCGCGCGCCAACGACCATGTCGAGATGTTCGTCGATCAGCGCCGCGATCAGTTTCGGCGCGCTGGCGGCGTCGTAGGTGGCGTCGCCGTCGACCAGCACGTAGACGTCGGCATCGATGTCGGCGAACATCCGCCGCACCACCTGCCCCTTGCCCTGCCGCCGCTCGCGACGCACCTCGGCGCCGGCGTCCCGCGCAATCTCGGCGGTGCGGTCGGCGGAGTTGTTATCATAGACGTAGATGTCGGCGTCCGGCAGCGCGGCCCGGAAGTCCGCCACCACGCGCGCAACCGTGGCTTCCTCGTTGTAGCAAGGCACCAGCACGGCGAGTCGCGGCGCGGCGACCGCGACCTGCGGAAACTCGCGCGCGGCGAATTCCTGCAGCGCCTGCGCCATCGACGCAAGATCGCCGCGCAGCGGACGTCGAAGCTCGGGCGCGGCGGCCATGACGATCCTTAAGCAATCGTTAGGAACTGGACCCGGCGATGATAAGGACGCGTCGCTTAAGGAACTCTCAAGCTGATCGGTTCGTGATGGCCGGACTCGTCCCGAACATCCCCGTCTTTCTTGTTGCAACAGACCGAAGACGTCGATGCCCCGGACAGGCCCGGGCAAGACGGAGGACTGTGGCGAGCCACTGGATTGCTTCACGGAGCCTGCCACCGGGCGGCGCTATGCGCCGACCCGTTGGCTCGCAATGGCCGTGCGGGCTTACTTGCCCCAGAGCTCCTGTGCGACTTCCACCGCAAGGCGCAGCTTGTCCCACTGCTCCTGCTCGCTGAGGATGTTGCCTTCCTCGGTCGAGGCGAAGCCGCACTGCGGCGACACCGCGAGTTGCTCCAGCGGGGCGAACTTGGCGGCCTCTTCGAGACGGCGCTTGATGTCGTCCTTCTTCTCGAGTTCGCCGAACTTCGAGGTGATGACGCCGACCACCACGACCTTGTTGCCCTTGGGCAGGAAGCGCAGCGGCTCGAAGCCGCCGGCGCGCTCGGAATCGTATTCGAGGAAGTAGCCGTCGTAGTTGATGCCGGCCAGCAGCGTCTCGGCCACCGGCTCGTAACCGCCCGAGGAGATCCAGGTCGAGCGGAAATTGCCGCGGCAGACGTGGGTGGTGATCACCATGTCGGCCGGCCGCTCGGCGATCGCATAGTTGATCACGCGGGCGTAGATCTGCTGCAGATTGTCCGGATCGTCGCCGCGGGCGCGGGCCTTCTCCAGTTCGTCCGGCGAACACAGATAGGCCCACACCGTATCGTCGAACTGCAGATAGCGGCAGCCGGCGTCGTAGAACGCCTTGACGGCCTTGCGATAGGTCTTGGCGAGATCCTCGAAGAACACGTCGAGATCCGGATAGACCTCCTTGGAGATCGCCTTGCGGCCGCCGCGGAAGTGCAGCACCGCCGGCGACGGGATCGTCATCTTGGCCGTCACATGCGCGACGTCGGCGTGCTTCTTGAGGAAGCGGAAGTGATCGAGCATCGGATGATCGTCCGGGAAGTCGAGCTTGCCGATCACCCGGATCGAATCGTTGCGGGTCTGCACGCCGGCGAATTGGATGCCGGTGTCGGGATGATAGAGCTCGCACCCGGTCAGCTTGGCGAGGAAGTCGAAATGCCACCAGGAGCGGCGGAATTCGCCGTCGGTGGCGAGCTTGAGACCGATCGCCGACTGCTTGTGGACGACCTTCTCGATCTCGCTGTCCTCGATCTTCTTCAGATCGGCCGCGGTGATCTCGCCCTTCTCCAGCTTGGCGCGCGCCTCCTTGATGCTCTGCGGGCGCAGCAGGCTGCCGACCTCGTCGGCGCGGAAGGGGGCTTTGGTTCTCTGCATCGTCTCACTCCCAGACAGGATCAGCTCTTGGTGGCAGCGGCGCCGGAGACGCCGAGATAGCGTTCGAGCGTCGCCGGATCGTCCTTCAGCGCCGCGCTCGGCGCCTCGTGCACGATCGTTCCGCGTTCCAATATCACAACGCGATCCGCGAGCCCGAGGATTTTTCGCGCATTCTGCTCGACCACAATCGAGCAAATGCCGCCTGACCGGGTGATCGCGCCGATCGCCACCAGCAGCTCGTCGACAATGATCGGCGCCAGCCCTTCGGTCGGTTCATCCAGCAGCAGCAGCTTCGGATTGAGCGTCAGCGCCCGGCCGATCGCCAGCATCTGCTGCTCGCCGCCGGACAGCTGGTTGCCGAAATTGCTCCGCCGCTCCTCGAGCCGCGGGAACATCTCGTAGATGCGCTTCACCGTCCACGGCCCCGGCCGCGCCACCGCGGTGAGGTTTTCCTCCACGGTGAGCGACTTGAAGATGTTGCGCTCCTGCGGCACCCAGCCGATCCCGGCGCGGGCGCGCTGGTCCGGCCGCAGCGTGGTGATGTCGACGCCGCCGAGGCTGATCCGGCCGGAAAA
>NZ_JBMDXE010000385.1:0-6371 GCF_048594845.1 Rhodopseudomonas sp.
ACCTCGCCGCCGACATTGGCGTCGCGGGCGTCGTGATCGGCCATGATCCCCTTCGGGGTCGACAGCACCGAGATGCCGAGGCCGTTGTTGACGCGCGGCAGGTTCTTCACCGAGGCGTAGACCCGACGGCCCGGGCGCGACACGCGCTCGATCTCGCGGATCACCGGCTCGCCGTCGAAATACTTCAGCTCGATCTCGAGCTCGCTGCGTCCCGACGGATGTTCGACGCTCGCGTAGCCACGGATGTAGCCCTCGCTCTTGAGCACTTCGAGAACGTTGGCGCGCATCTTCGAGCCCGGGGTCGAAACCTTGGACTTGGACCGCATCTGCGCGTTGCGGATGCGGGTGATGAGATCGCTGATCGGATCGTGCGTAGACATCTGACGACCCTCCCCTTACCAGCTCGACTTGACCAGGCCCGGAACCAGGCCCTTCGAACCCAGCTCGCGGATGGCGATACGGCTCAGCTTGTTGAGACGATAGACCGAGCGCGGGCGACCGGTGAATTCGCAACGGTTGCGAATCCGGGTCGCCGACGAATTGCGCGGCATCTCGGCGAGCTTCAGGGTCGCCGCGAAACGCTCCTCCATCGGGAGGTTCTTGTCGGCAATGATGGCCTTCAGACGGGCGCGCTTCGGCGCCGCGTTCTTGCTCATCTTCTGCCGACGATTGTTCTTCTCGATCGAACTCTTCTTTGCCATGCCAGGCTCCTGGGTTTCCGCGTTTGAGAGGCTTGTCAGCGTCTCACTGCCGGAACGGGAAATTGAATGCGTTGAGCAGCGCGCGCGCCTCGTCGTTGGTGCGCGCGGTCGTGCAAACGGTGATGTCCATGCCCCACGACTCGCCGGTCTTGTCGAAGTCGATTTCGGGGAAAATGATGTGCTCCTTGATGCCGAGCGAGTAGTTGCCACGGCCGTCGAAGCTCTTCGGGTTCAGGCCGCGGAAGTCGCGGACGCGCGGCAGCGCGACCGTGATCAGGCGGTCGATGAACTCGTACATCTTGGCGCCACGCAGAGTGACCTTGCAGCCGATCGGCTGGTTCTCACGCAGCTTGAAGGTCGAAATCGCGACGCGCGAATAGGTCACGACCGGCTTCTGGCCGGCGATCAGCGCCATGTCGGCGGCCGCCTGCTCGGCCTTCTTGCGATCGTTCACCGCCTCGCCGACGCCCATGTTCAGCACGACCTTGTCGAGCTTCGGAACCTGCATGGCGTTGGCGTAACCGAACTTCTCGGTCAGCGCGGCGCGGATGCTCTTGTCGTACTCCGTGCGCAGGCGCGGAATGTATGCCGTCTCAGCCATCGATCTCTGCTCCCGAGCTCTTGGCGATGCGAACCTTCTTGCCGTCCGCCAGGACCTTGAAACCGACTCGGGTCGGTTTGCCGTCCTTGCCGACGATCGCGATATTGGACAGGTGGATCGGCGCCTCTTTCGAGATGATGCCGCCTTCCTGGGTCTGGGTCTGCTTCTGGTGACGCTTGACGATGTTGATGCCGCGCACCAGCGCCACATCGGCGTCCGGACGAACTTCAAACACCTCGCCGGTGCGGCCCTTGTCGCGGCCGCTCAGCACGATCACCTTGTCGCCCTTACGAATCTTGGCGGCCATCACAGCACCTCCGGCGCCAGCGAAATGATTTTCATGTGGTTCTTCGCGCGCAGCTCGCGCGGCACCGGCCCGAAAATACGGGTGCCGACCGGCTCGGACTGATTGTTGATCAGCACGGCGGCGTTGCGGTCGAAGCGGATGACGGAGCCGTCGGGGCGGCGGATGTCCTTGCGGACACGGACCACCACGGCCTTCATGACGTCGCCCTTCTTCACCTTGCCGCGCGGAATCGCTTCCTTGATCGACACTACGATAACGTCGCCCACGGTGGCATAGCGGCGCTTGGAGCCCCCCAGCACCTTGATGCACATGACACGGCGTGCGCCGGAATTATCGGCCACGTCGAGGTTGGTCTGCATCTGGATCATTGATGCACCTCGTCCTCTCTCTAATGCGCGATTGCGCTCTCAACTGATGCGCGAATGCGCTTAGGCGGTCTTCTTCGGTTCGCCCCGGACCACGGTCCAGCGCTTGAGCTTGGAGATCGGCTTGCTCTCCTCGATCCACACCATGTCGCCCGGATGGAACTGGTTGTTCTCGTCGTGGGCGTGGTAGTTCTTCGAGCGCCGGATCGTCTTCTTGTAGATCGGGTGGGTGAAGCGACGGTCGACGCGCACCACGATCGTCTTCTCTTGCTTGTCGCTGACGACCACGCCCTGCAGGGTCCTCTTCGGCATGTCTAAAGGTCCTTACTTCGTCTTGCCGGCGCGCTTCTGCGCGGCGATGGTCTTGATACGGGCGATGTCGCGACGGGCCTCGCGCAGCCGCGAGGTGTTCTCGAGCTGGCCCGTGGCGCGCTGGAAGCGCAGGTTGAAGCGCTCCTTCTTCAGATTCAGGATGGCGTCATCCATCTGATCTTCGCTCATCGCACGGACGTCGGCGGTCTTCATCTCGGCCATGTCGATTACTCCGCGATACGCGCGACGAAGCGCGTCTTGATCGGCAGCTTGGCGGCGGCGAGCGTCAGCGCTTCCTTGGCGAGCTGCTGATTGACGCCGTCGATCTCGAACATCACCCGGCCCGGCTTGACCCGCGCCACCCACAATTCCGGAGAACCCTTGCCGGAGCCCATGCGGACTTCGGCCGGCTTCTTCGACACCGGAACGTCCGGGAAGATGCGGATCCAGACGCGGCCGGCGCGCTTCATGTGACGGGTCAGCGCACGACGGGCGGCTTCGATCTGACGCGCGGTGACGCGCTCAGGCTCCATCGCCTTCAGGCCGAACTGGCCGAACGCCAGGGTCGCGCCGGACGACGCAACGCCGTGGATGCGGCCCTTGTGCGCCTTGCGGAACTTGGTCTTCTTTGGTTGCATCATGGCTTACGCCCTCAAACCTTTATCAGCAGCCGTTCAGGCAGCGTCGCGGCGGGGCCGCGAGTTGTCGCCTTCAGCCATCCGCTTGTCCTGCGCCATCGGATCGTGCTCGAGGATCTCGCCCTTGAAGATCCACACCTTCACGCCGCACGTGCCGAACGTGGTGAACGCCGTCGCGACGCCGTAGTCGATGTCGGCGCGCAGCGTGTGCAGCGGCACGCGACCTTCGCGATACCACTCCATACGGGCGATTTCGGCACCGCCGAGACGGCCCGAGCAGTTGATGCGGATGCCCTCGGCGCCGAGACGCATCGCCGACTGCACCGCGCGCTTCATCGCGCGGCGGAACGCAACGCGGCGCTCGAGCTGCTGCGCGATCGACTCGGCGACCAGCGTGGCGTCGAGCTCCGGCTTTCGGATTTCGACGATGTTGATCACGACGTCCGACGAGGTGATGTCGGCGACCTTCTTGCGAAGCTTGTCGATGTCGGCGCCCTTCTTGCCGATCACCACACCCGGACGCGCCGAGTGGATCGTCACGCGGCACTTCTTGTGCGGACGCTCGATCACGATGCGCGCGACGGCAGCCTGCTTCAATTCCTTGTGCAGGATCTCGCGGATCTTGACGTCCTCGTGCAGCAGCTTGCCGTACTCGTTCTTGCCGGCGAACCAACGGGAATCCCACGTCCGGTTGATGCCCAGCCGCAGCCCGATCGGATTGATCTTTTGACCCATCGAAAGTCTCCCGCGCCTTCGCTTAAGCGCTTGCTTCTGCTTCAACCTGACGAACGACGATCGTCAGCTGCGCGAAGGGTTTGAAAATACGGCCCGAGCGACCACGGCCGCGCGGCGAGAAACGCTTCATCACGATGCCCTTGCCGACATGGGCTTCCGACACAACGAGCGCGTCGACGTCCAGATCGTGATTGTTCTCGGCATTGGCGATAGCCGATTCCAGGCACTTCTTCACGTCGACCGCGATCCGCTTGCGCGAGAAAGCGAGGTCGGCGAGCGCCGCCGAGGCGCTGCGGCCGCGGATCAGCTGAGCCACCAGGTTGAGCTTCTGCGGAGAAACGCGAAGCATCCGGGCGACGGCCTTCGCCTCGTTATCCGGGAGGCTCCGTTCGCGCTTGGGTTTGCTCATGGCTTCGTCCTCAACCCTTCTTCGACTTCTTGTCGCCGGAGTGGCCGTGGAACGTGCGGGTCGGCGAGAACTCGCCGAACTTGTGACCCACCATTTCCTCGTTGACCGACACCGGGACGTGCTTCTGGCCGTTGTAGACGCCGAAGGTCAGCCCGACGAACTGCGGCAGGATGGTGGAGCGGCGGCTCCAGATCTTGATGACGTCGTGACGGCCCGACGCGCGCGCCGCATCCGCCTTCTTCAGCAGCGAGCCCTCGACGAACGGGCCCTTCCAGACTGAGCGAACCATGTCCGGCTTCCTTACTTCTTCTTCCGCTTGTGGCGGCTGATGAGAATGAACTTGTCGGTCGACTTGTTCGAGCGGGTCTTCTTGCCCTTGGTCGGCTTGCCCCACGGAGTCACCGGGTGACGGCCGCCCGAGGTGCGTCCTTCACCACCGCCGTGCGGATGGTCGATCGGGTTCATCACGACGCCGCGGTTGTGCGGACGGCGGCCGAGCCAGCGCTTGCGGCCCGCCTTGCCGATCGAGATGTTCATGTGGTCCGGGTTGGATACCGCGCCGATGGTGCCGGTGCAGCGGCCGTGGACCAAACGCTGTTCGCCCGAGTTCAGACGGACGATGACGTAGTCGTGGTCACGACCGACGACCTGCGCATACGTGCCGGCCGAACGGGCGATCTGGCCGCCCTTCCCGATCTTCAGCTCGATGTTGTGCACGATCGTGCCCACCGGCATGTTACCGAGCGGCATGACGTTGCCCGGCTTCACGTCGACATAGGCGCCGGCGATCACCGTGTCGCCGACCGCGAGGCGCTGCGGAGCCAGGATGTAGGCCTGCTCGCCGTCCTCGTACTTGATCAGAGCGATGAACGCGGTGCGGTTCGGATCGTATTCCAGGCGTTCGACCTTGGCCGGAACATCGACCTTGGTGCGCTTGAAATCGACCATGCGATAGGTCTGCTTGTGACCACCGCCGCGGAACCGCACGGTGATCCGGCCGGTGTTGTTACGACCGCCCGCCTGGTTCTTGCCCTCGGTCAGCGACTTGACCGGCTTGCCCTTGTAGAGGGCCGAACGATCGACCATGACCAGCTGGCGCTGGCCCGGCGTCGTGGGGTTAAACTTCTTCAATGCCATGGTCGGTCCCGCCTTACAGTCCGGTGGTCACGTCGATGCGATGACCCTCTTCCAGGGTCACGACCGCACGCTTGGTGTCCGACTGCGTGCCGAAGGTGCCGCGGAAGGACTTCGACTTGCCCTTGCGCACCAGCGTGTTCACGCTCTTCACCTTGACGTCGAACAGCTTCTCGACGGCTTCCTTGATCTGCGGCTTGGTGGCGCCGCCCAGAACCTTGAACACGACCTTGTTGAACTCGGAGGCCGTGGTCGCCTTTTCGGTCACCACCGGAGCGACGATGACGTCGTAGTGGCGCGGATCGATATTTTTCATTTGAAGCGCGCCTCCAACGCATCCAGCGCAGCCTTGGTCAGCACCAGCTTCTGGCGGCGCACAATGTCATAGACGTTGATGCCCTGGATCGGCAGCACGTCGATGTTCGGAATGTTGCGGGCCGCCGTGGCGAAACCGGTGTTCACCTCGGCGCCGTCGATGATCAGCGCGCTGGTCAGGCCGAGACCCGTGAACGCACCGACCAGAGCCTTGGTCTTGGCGGCTTCCAGCTCGGCCTTGTCGAGCACGATCAGACCGCCGCCCTTGGCCTTGGCCGACAGAGCGTGCTTCAGCGCCAGGGCGCGAACCTTCTTCGGCAGGTCGATGGCGTGCGAGCGCACCACCGGGCCGAACGCACGACCGCCGCCGCGGAACTGCGGCACGCGCTGCGAACCGTGACGAGCACCGCCGGTGCCCTTCTGCTTGTACATCTTCTTGCCGGTGCGCCAGATCTCGGCGCGCCCCTTGGCCTTGTGAGTCCCGGCCTGGCGCTTGGCGAGCTGCCAGATCACGCAGCGCTGGACGATGTCCTGGCGCGGCTCGAGACCGAAGATGGTGTCGGACAGCTGGACCGAGCCGGCTTCCTTACCTTCGAGAGTGGTGACCTTCAATTCCATCTCACACACCCTCCTGCTCGGCAGCCGGAGCCGCAGCTTCGTCGCCGCCATTCGCGAGCCGGAACTTACCCGGCGTCGGCGCGTCGGCCGGCAGCGCCTTCTTCCCGGCGTCGCGCACCGAGATCCAGCCGCCCTTGGTGCCAGGAACGGCGCCTTCGACGAGGATCAGGCCGCGCTCAACGTCGGTCTGCACCACACGCAAGTTCAGCGTGGTGATGCGATCGACGCCCATGTGG
>NZ_JBMDXE010000386.1:0-5668 GCF_048594845.1 Rhodopseudomonas sp.
GTGGCGGGGGGGGGCGGGGTGGCGCGCCTCGCCCCAACCCGCCGGGCCCCCCCCCCCCCCCCCCCCCCCCCCCAACGGGGGAGGGGAGCGGATGCACCGCGTTTTTGAGACGTCGGCCCGGGGGACTACACGCTCGCCAGCTCGGGCAGCACGAAGGGGCTTCCAGCTGGGTCGGTGCGGATGTTGAGCGCGACGTCGAATACGCGGGCGATCAGCTCCGGCTGCATCACGGCGGCCGGTGTGCCGTCGGCGGCGAGGTGGCCGGCGTGGAGCATCAGGATGCGATCGGCGAAGCGGACCGCGAGATTGAGATCGTGCAGGATGGCGATCACCGTGGTCCCGTTTCGGGCGCAGCGTCGTGCGGTCTGGGCGAGGTCGAGCTGGTGGCGGATGTCGAGGCTCGAGGTCGGCTCGTCGAGTAGCAACACACCGGGGCCGCGCGCGGCTTCGCTGGTCCAGAGCTGCACCAGCACGCGGGCGAAATGTGCGCGCTGCTGTTCGCCGCCGGACAGCGTGGTGATGTCGCGAGCGCGGAAGTCGGCGAGGCCGACCTCCTGAAGCGCGGCATCGATCGCCGCCTGCGCGGCACGGCCGGTCAGCTCGCCGGCGCCCATCCGGACGATTTCGTCCACGGTGAACGGGAAGCTGATGCTGATGTGCTGCGCCAGCACGGCGCGGCGTTCGGCGAGGTCTCGCGGCGGATAGGACGAGAGCTCGCGTCCGCCGAGCCGGATCGCGCCGGAAGTCGGCCGCAGGTCGCCCGACAGCATCCGCAGCAGCGTCGATTTGCCGGCGCCGTTGGGGCCGACGATGGCGATCAGTTCGCCCTGCGCGATATCGCAATCGATGCGGTCGACCAACGTCGCGCCGCCGGTCGCAAAGCTCGCCCCGATCGCTTGCAGCCGCGCGCTCACAGGCCGACCAGCTTGCGCTGCCGCAGCAAGAGCCCGAGAAAGAACGGCGCGCCGATCGCGGCGGTGAGGATGCCGATCGGCATTTCGGCAGGCGCCACGATGGTGCGCGCCACGGTGTCGGCCGCGACCAGCATGGCGGCGCCGAGACAGGCCGAGGCCGGCAGCAGCAGCCGATGAGACGGGCCGATCACCAGCCGCAGCAGATGCGGCACGACGATGCCGACGAAGCCGATCACGCCGCAGATCGACACCGCGACGCCGGTCATCGACGACACCAGCACGATCGACAGTAGTTTCAGCCGCTCGACATCGACGCCGGTGTGAAACGCCTCGGACTCGCCGAGCACCAGCAGGTCGAGATGTCGCGCGACCTTCACGAACACCAGGAGAGCCAGCGCCAGCACCAGCGCGCAGGACGATGCTTTCGCCCAGCTCGCGCCGCTGAGCGAGCCCATCATCCAGAAGGTGATGTCGCGCAGCTGGCGGTCGTCGGCCAGAAACACCAGCACGCCGATGCCCGCATTGGCGATCGCCGCGATGGCGATACCGGCGAGCAGGAACAGCGCGATCGAGGTGCGGCCGGCGCGGCTGGCGATGCGATACAGCAGGATCGTGGTGGCGAGCGATCCGCCGAACGCGGCAATCGGCAACAGATGATCTTGCAGGAAACGCAGCTGAGGGCCGAGTAGTTGATCGAGCAGCACGATCGACACCGCTGCGGCGAGTGCGCCGCCGCTGGCGACGCCGACCAGCGCCGGGTCGGCCAGCGGATTGCGAAACAGCCCCTGCATCAGCGTGCCGGAGGCGGCGAGCAGCGCGCCGATGATCCCCGCGGTGACGATGCGCGGCAGCCGGATCGACCACAACACCATCTGGTCGCGTAGCGCCGGTGCGTTGCCCTGCGCATCGTGCAGCAGCAGCGCGGCGGGCAGCCGCGACAGCGGAATTCCGGCGGCGCCGACGGTCAGTGCCGTCGCGGCAGCGATCAGGAGCAGGATGAGCAGCACCGCGAGCGTCGCGCCGGCACGCGGCCGGAACGATCGCGCGGCGCGCCTGCGGCCGATCTCCATCACGCTCATGAGCGGCAGTCGGCGCTCGCCGCCTTCGGGCTGAAGCCGCCGGCCTGCGGCGCGAGCTGCGGATACAGCGCGGCGGCGACGTCGCGCGCAGCGGCGGGCGTGCGCGGGCCGAAGCCGAGCAGATACAGCCCGTCCATCACCAGGAAAACGCGGTTGGCGCCGGCCGGCGTCAGCGCGAAGGCCGGATGCGCATAGAAGGCGTCGGCCTCGAACGAATCGCGGCTGCGCCGGATGGTGATCACCGCGTCGGGTTTGGCAGCGACGATCGCCTCGTCGTTGATGGTCTTGTAGCCGTCATAGCCGTCGATGGCGTTGACGCCGCCGGACAGTTCGATGATCTCGTTGGCAGCGGTGTTGCGGCCGGCCGCCATCGCCAGGCCGTTGACCAGCGACATCACGAACATCACCCGCGCCGGCTTGGTGATCCTGGCGCGCAGCAACCGGAGCTGATCGAAGTCCTGCGCCACTGCATTGGCAAGGCACGTCGCGCCGGAATCGGCTTGCATGGCGTGGCCGATCAGCCGGATCTTGTCGAGCAGGCCCTGCTCGGTGAAGGTCTCGGGGATCGACACCAGCGGAATCTTCGCGGCTTCGAGCGCCTGCATGGTCTGCTTCGGGCCGGCGCTGTCCATAGCCAGGATAAGCGTCGGATTCAGCCCGATCACGCCCTCGGCGGAGAGCTGCCGCAAGTAACCGACGTTCGGTTTGGTCTTCACCGCTTCGGGCGGAAACGTGCTGGTCGAATCCACGCCGACGATCCGCTGGTCGAGGCCGAGCGCGACCAGCACTTCGGTGATGGCGCCGCCGACCGCGACGGTGCGCGAGGAGTCGCTGATCATCACGTCGCGGCCATGCGCGTCGCGCACCACCGGGCCGCCCCCGTGAGCGGGCAGCGGCAGCGCGAGTGTTGCGGCCAGCAGCGCTGCGCCGAGCAGGGCCGCGCTGGTCATTTGGTGAGAATCAGCTTGTTCTGCGACGTCAGGCGCAGCCGATATCTGTCGTCGCCATGCGCGATCACGATCTCGCGGCCGAGCGAAAACAGGTCGCGGCTCTCGACCTGATTGTCGATCATCATAATGGCGCGCCGGCTGACCTGGTCCTGCGGGCCGGCCGATGCCGGGTCGCTCTGTGCTGCGCGTTCGATCATGAGTCCGTCGCCGATCAGTTGAACTATCAGCGGCCGTTATAGGATCATCCCGCGGGAATGTGTCTTATAATCACTTTAAACGTGTGGTGCGTCGCTTGACGCATCACGGGGGCGGCTTCAAGTTCGCCGCATCGGTGATCGTCAGGCGGTCACCTTGTAGTTCGGCCAGCCAGCTCCCTGCGACACGCAGCGCCCGCCAGCTCCTCATTGAAGTTGTGATCGGAATCAGGATGGTCGTGCCGGCCAGCACCTGCGCGGCGCTGCGTTCGCCGGCGCATCGCTGCCGCACGCCTCGAGGCGGAGCGGGGACGATGACGCGGATGTTGAAGGCTCAGATGGGCGGCCGATCGTCGCAGGTCGGGCACGGACGGCATCCGGCGCATGGCGCCGCGGTGCGCGTCAGTGATTACTTCGTGCGCGTGGGTTGCGATCCGCTCACCGAAGCGTTCGAGCGGCGCTCGTTCTCGCCGCCATGGCGCGGCAGTCGGCCGGTCGATGCGGAGAATGTCGACACGGTGATGCAGCGCGTGTTCGCGACGCCGCGCGAGCAGACCGCAGTGGCGTATCTGCATGTGCCGTTCTGCCAGACGCATTGTCTGTTCTGCGGCTTCTTCCAGAACGTCTGGCGGCCCGAGGCCGGGCCGGCCTATGTGGACGATCTGCTCACTGAACTCGCCGCCAAGGCGCAGACGCCGCTGGTGGGATCGGCGCCGATCGACGCGGTGTATATCGGCGGCGGCACGCCGTCGGCACTGGCGGCCGACGATCTGGCGCGGCTGGTCGAAGGGCTGCATCGCTATCTGCCGCTTACCAGCGACTGCGAAATCACGCTGGAAGGCCGCTCGTTCGGCTTCGACGTCGCCAAGGCCGCGAAAGTAGCTGATGCCGGGGTGACACGGCTGTCGATCGGCGTGCAGACATTTGCCACCGAGGTCCGGCGGCGGCTCGGCCGCAAGCTCGCCGGTCCGGAGGTGGGGCTGTTCCTCGCCGAGCTGGTGGCGCTCGGCCGCACCGCGGTGGTGTGCGATCTGATCTACGGGTTGCCCGGCCAGACGCGCAGCGACTGGAGTCGCGATATCGAGACCGTCGACGAGATCGGGCTCGACGGCGTCACGCTCTACGCGCTCAACATGTTTCCGGGCGGGCCGATGGCGATGGCGGTCGAGAAGGGCAAGCTGCCGGCGCCGCCGACCGCGGGCGGACAGGCGCGGATCTATGCGGACGCGGTGGAGCGGCTGACGGCGCTCGGCTGGCTGCAGGTGTCGCAGTCGCATCTGGTGCGGTCGGCGCGGGAGTTCAATCGCTACAATTCGTCGATCAAGCGCGGCGTCACCTGCCTGCCGTTCGGCGCGGGCGCCGGCGGACAGGCGCATGGTGTGCGCTGGCGCAACGTCATCGACCTGGCGCAGCGCCGCGACATGCTCGTGCAAGGGCGGCAACCGGTCGACAGCGTCGCGCTGGTGCCGGCCGATCATGCGGCGCATGCGATGATCGCGGCGGGGCTGGAATCCGGCCAGCTCGATCTCGCCGCGGTCGAGAGCATCCGCCCCGGCTTCCGCGTCGCGGTGGCGCCGCTACTGGCGAATTGGACGGCGGCCGGGCTCGGCGACCTCAGCGGCGACGGCTTCCGGCCGAGTTGCGCCGGCTCGTTCTGGATCAGCAACCTGACCAGCGGTCTGCTGGCGGGGCTGCAATCCGCCGCGCTCGGCGATGCGCACGGCTGCGGCATCGCGTAGGATCGCTCCGCAATGACGAAGCGCGGGAGCGACGCATGAAGATCCTGATATTCGGCGCGACCGGCCGCACTGGCCGCCACCTGGTGGCGCAAGCCGCCGCGCGCGGCTGGACCGTCCACGCCGCCGGCCGCGACTCAGAGCGACTGCTCGACCTCGTCGGCGCGGCCGATGCGTCGGTGGTCGATCTCGGCGATCCGGCTGCGGTCGCCGAAGCGGTGAAGCGCGCGTCGCCGGAGGTGATCGTCTCGACGGTCGGCGGCGCGGGACCGGACTGCTGGCGAGTGGATGAAGCCGGCAATGACGCGATCTCGGATGCGGCGGTGCAGTGCGGCGTCCGCCGCGTCGTGCAGATCTCGTCGCTCGGCTGCGGCGACAGCCGGCCGTTCGCGTCGGAGCGGATCGTCGCGGCAATCGGCCCGGCGCTCGACGCCAAGACCCGCGCCGAGGATCATCTGCGCGCGCTCGACCTCGACTGGATCATCATCCGCCCCGGCGGCCTGACCGAGGGCGAGCCGACCGGCAGCGGTGCGCTCTACGCCGATCCACGCGTCCACGGCCGCATCACCCGCGCCGACCTCGCCGAGCTGACGCTCCGCGTCATCGCATCGCCGGCGACCACGCGGCTGATCCTCTCCGCCGTCGACCGCACGACGCTGCCGGCCGAGCCGGCGGATATCCGCGAATTCGTTGTCGCCGTCTGAGACGTCAGCGAATTAGTAGACCTACAACATTCGCCCTGACTCTCCCCACGTCATGGCCGGGCTCGTCCCGGCCATCCACGCCTTGAAGCAC
>NZ_JBMDXE010000387.1:0-44104 GCF_048594845.1 Rhodopseudomonas sp.
CAGATGGATCGACGAGATGCCGATGATAGCCATCGCCAGCTTGATCTTCAGCACGCTCGCATTGACGTGGCTGAGCCATTCCGGCTCGTCCGGATGCCCGCGCAGGTTGAGCCGCGAGACGAATGTCTCGTAACCCCCGACGATCACCATCACCAGCAGATTCGAGATCATCACCACGTCGATCAGTCCCAGCACCGCCAGCATGATCTGCTGCTCGCTGAAATCGAACGAGTGCTGAAACAAATGCCACAGCTCTTTGAGGAACAGGACGACGTAGATGCCCTGGGCGACGATCAGTCCGACATACAGCGGCAATTGCAGCCAGCGCGACCCGAAGATCAGCATGGGAATCGGGCGCAGCGCCGAGCCTTTCGGCGGCAGCGGCGTCTCGGGCGTCAGCGACATTGGGAGTAGCTCCAAACGGGGAAAATTGGCGACCTCTCAAGTGGGAACTCCGTTCGATTCTGTCGAGACGACGAGCAGCGGCGATTAACCGCATCCGCCGCCCAGAATCCTGCGGAAACTACTTGATGGCGACGATGAATATACGCGGAAACCGCAACAGCACCTTGCCGTCCGCCTGTGGCGGATAAGCGGCGGCGATACGCGCCGTATAGGCGGCAAGGTACGCCTTGCGCTCCGGCAGATCGAGCGGATCGACGAACGGTCGCAATCCGGTGCCCTTGACCCATTCGACCACTGCAACGGCGTCGTCGAGCACGTGGTTGTAGACGGTGTGCCAGATCTCCAGCCGGCTGCACAGCGGACGCAGCGCGTCGTAATACACACCCGGCTTCGGCAGCGAATCGCGCAGCTCCGCTGCCTTGGACAGCTGATGACGCCACGGCTCCTGAAACGCCACCTCGCGCATCATGATGTGCGACGGCTCGTCGAGATTGTCAGGCATCTGCACGGCAAGAACGCCGCCCTCACTCAGGCCGGACAGCAGGCGCTTGAGATGCTTCAGATGGTCGGGCACCCACTGAAATACCGCATTGGCAAACAGCACCTCCGTGCCCGCCGGCGGCGCCCAATGCGCGACGTTGGCCTCGATGAATTTGTGCTGCGGCAGCCGCTCACGCGCCTGGCGGAGCATGTCGGCCGAGGTGTCGACGCCGACCACGGCAGCCTCCGGCCAGCGCTCCACCAACAACGCCGTGGAATTGCCGGGCCCGCAGCCGATGTCGGCGACCTTCCCCGGCGCGACGGTGGGAACCTGCGCCAGAAGATCCCGCGCCGGCCGCGTGCGCTCATCCTCGAACTTCAGATACTGCTCGGCACTCCAATCGGCCATCCAACTCCACCCTTACCGGATCGGCTGGAAAGCTATTGATTTTGCGCGATTTTGCAATATCCCGCGGACCGTCTCGCGAGACCCGGCCACGCCGGTGGCGACACCCGGGCGCCGAGGTCAGCGCACGAGCTGGCGACGAAACGCTTCGGCGTCCCAATGGACGATCTCGTTGATCTCTTCGGGCGTCAGCGAGACGATGTCATCGGCCGTGTCGCAGCGAAGCAGAACTTCGCAGTAACACACCAGCATGGCCTCACACGCAGGATTTGCACCCTCGGCGAGCACGACGCCCGCACCTGGCACGACGACGACCGGTGCCACCGGGTGCAATTGCCGCGGGTCCGGACCATCGCCTCGATCGAACACGCCGCAGGCGCCGAGGACGACCGCCTGGTCCGGATACATCACCCAATGCCTCCGCGCTAACTCAGACGCCAACGCATCGAAAGCCGGAGCATGCGCGACCGGATCCTGCGGAAGACGGTAGCCAGCCTCGAGCCACGGCTGAAGAGCGTCAAGCTGTGGCCCGAAGGCCGCCGCGCGCGGAGAGATAGCAACCCGGACGCAGATTTCATCGACGAGGCGCATCGCCTGCGCCGGATCATCGGCGCCGACGACCAGGCCGTGGTTTGCAAGCACCCACACGGCGGGCACGCTACCCATATCGTTCGCCGCCGTCCGCATCGCCTTCGCCAACGGCTCTCCAGGTTTGGCGTAGTCAATCCAGATCCAATCGAGCCCTTCGAGCAACCTTGCAAACGTCACCTGCGCGCCTCGTCGAACCGACCGTGCGATCACGTCGACAGGATGGACATGCGCGACGACGCGATGCGGCAGCACCGCGTGCAGAGCCGTTTCGATCGAGGGGCGGAGCGACGGCTTCGACTCGCGGTCGATCGTGAACGCGTATTCTCCGCGGTCCATCCGCTCATGCAGATCAGGCAGCGAAAGTGACACGAAGATGTCCCGCTCCATCGCATCGGCAAGCCAGGTCCCCGATGCCTTGACGTGCAGATTGACGCCGTCTTTCCACGAGACGTTCCCGCCGGGCCCCTGGACCAGCGACCGATCCTTTCCCAGCCTCGCACTCAACCCGTTGATGGCGCTCCGCATGGCTAGGGCACATCGACATTCAGATCGACCGAACTCGACGGCTCCTTGGTGTAGAACCACGAGCAGCTTTCTTGAACCGCCGAAATCCGAAGGATGTAGCGGCCGGGCTGCCGAGGATACTCGACGACAAGCCAAGCCTCCGCGCTCGCCTGCGGCGCGATCCCGCCCGGCACGACCGTGCGAATCCCGTCGGCGAGCAAGCGCCCAGCGCCGTCGAGCCACTGATAGCTGAGGTTCACTGCCCCCGGCGCGGTCGTGCTGACGAATGGACGGTCCGTGAGATTGGTCGCCCTTACCCGGATGAGCTTGGTCGCTGGCGGCGGAAATAGTCGGTTGAAGCGCGTATCAGGCAACGGGAAAGGACGCTGCTCAAGGACATCGAAATGCGCCTTGTAACTCGGCAGACACTCGGCCGGCGCGTTGGAGCGAGGGTCCAGCGCGCGCGTATAGGGCCAGTAAAGCGGACGGTTCTCCGGAAGAATCCGCTCTTCCCAAACATGAATCCCGCCATAGAGAGCCGCAAAGATCAAAAATGCGTAGATTAACTTCTTGGCCGGCTTCCGAACGAACCAATGCCATGCCTTCGTGAACACACGTCCTCCGACCTCACCCTGAACGACAAGCCCATCCCTCCGAGCATTCATGTACGGCACCAAGAACAGAAAGATGCTCGCCACCTTCATGTAGCCGGAGTAGTGCATCATCACCGCGTCCGCGAAGAAGAGATACAGAACGACAAAGATCGCAGCCGTCGCTCCCAACGCCTGATCTATCGGCGCGCGGACGCGATAGGCGACAGCGAAAAGCCGAACCGATGAGACGAACGCGATCCCGAGCAGGATCAGGAAGACCGTCAACAGGACGAGCTCGCTACGTGCCTGCGCCCCCGCCCCGACGAACGGATGAACGCCCGCGACTCCGCCCGACCAAAACCTCCACCACGCCTTCAATGGCGGTCCGAGAATTCCTTGCGCGGCCCCGGGGTCGACGTTGAGAACAAATCGAACCGCGAACTGAAGGGCAATGAAGGCGAGAACAGGTGCCGCCAGGCAAATGAAGAATGGCGAACGTATCCACGCCACCACAGACGCAAGACGCTCGCCAGCTCCAGCTGCTCGCAATCGATCCAGACCGACGAACAAGAAAAGCAACGCGGGAAGGACGACATAGGCCTCCCGCGACATCACCATGAACGAAAACGGAATAACGGAAAGCCATACCCCAAGTCGCCTGTTACTTCGAAGGCACGTCAATCCGATCAGAAGGAATGCATCCGCCGCAGCATCCGGCAGCCCGTTCAGCAGCGTAACTTGTGTCCCCGCTGACAGCGTCCACAACAGGGACCATGCCGGATGGCACCCGACCGATTGCAAGAGCCATCCGGCGGCAATCGTTCCGGACACCACCAACAGCAAGTAGGTCAGGTAATAGAGAGTTGGCGAAACCCAGCCCTGAAATGTCAGGATCGAGACAGCCTTGGCAAGAAGCGGAAGACCGATACGCTGATATCTATAACCGGGTGTATCGATATGCTTCATCGTCTCCGGAGAACCTCGGAGATCATTCGCAATGTAGTAGTAAAACTGTCCGTCCCATCCGAGATAGACGCCGTCTTCGTAAAGAGGCCGTAGCCCTCTGTCGGCCAGCGGCTTCGGCACACCGAAATGCGACGACGACAGGATGTGAAAATCGATATTCCCTTGGAGACCATTGCGAAGGTAGACGCCCATCGCAATGAGGTGAAAGATTAGGGCGAACAGCCCAATCAGCAGCAGCCGCTTCATTGACGTGCCCCGGCGGCCACGCGCTCCGTACCGCCGCCGTGTTCGATCCGCTCGAGCAGCCGGATCAGATCCGCAAAGTCGGCGAAGGTCGCGTCCGGGCGGTCCTCGCCCGCACCGACCACGACTCCCTTGTGGACCTTCTGCAGTGTCGTGGCGTTGAGGCACTTGCGGGCGCCGCGCACGTCGGTCTCCGGATTGTCGCCGATCATCCAGAGGTTGGCGCCTTTCGGCTGCATTTTCTCGACGGCGATCCGGAACGGCGCCTCATGCGGCTTGTCGTATCCGGACTCCTCGCTGGTCACGATGTAATCGAAATAATGGTCGAGGCCGAAATACACGATCTTGCGGAACTGGATCTGCGCCGTCAGATCAGTGATGACCGCGGTGGGGATGCCGCGCAGCCGCAGGTCGTCGAGCAGTTCCTTGACGCCGTCGAACAAGATCGCGTTGCTCAGAAACGTACGCCAATAGGTCTGCTCGAGATCGAGCGCCATCAGCACCTGAGAGCCGAGACCGATGATCTCCAGCATGCGCTGAAAATACAGCAGCCGGCTGTGGGACGCCGCCGTGTGCTTGAGCCGCCCCTTGACCTGATATCGCGCGCTGTCGAACGCGCGGTCGAACGTGGCGACGTCGATCGCGAACGTCCGGGTCGCCTTCGCCCGGACGGCCTCCATGCCGGCCTCGTGCGCCTCCGCATAGCTGTAAAGCGTGTTGTCGGTGTCGAACAGCACCGCGTCGGGGAACGTGCCAAATCGCTGAGCATCGTTGATGCTGATCATATCAGGCGCCTAATCATTGACTGATTGATGTTTGCGAGGATCACGAGCTGCATGACGCCGAGCATGCCTTCGCGCCACGCAGCTTTCGGATCGAGGAATTCGATGATCTTGGGAAACAGCATCGTCGCGGCGAGCCGGACATCCTCGGCGCCGGTCTCGCCCTCGATCGTCATCATCACGGCTTCGGCGTCGTCGTCGATTTCCAGATCGACATGAAGGCCGCACACCCCGACCAGCACCCGCGCCAGCGACATCTCGTGCAGGCTCTTCCGCGTCATCACAGACAGCTTCAGCCGCGGAGATATCGATGCATCGCCTGCCAGCAGCAGCGGATGAATCGGCTGCAGCGACAGCACCAGATCGGCATGCCGCGACTGCGGTCGCACGAACCTGGCGACGTCCTTCGCGCGCTTCTCCAGCGACGCCAGCACATACTCGACGGTGTGGCCGCGTTCACCCGAGTCCCGGCGGATCTTGTAGTGCCGCCGCAGCGCGTCATCCATGTCGAGATAGACGCTCAAATCGTAACGGGCACGGCAGATCGGCAGGTACAGCGCGTGCAGACCGCTCGCGATGATGATGTCCTTGCCGGCGATCCTGGTGGGCAGCTGCTTCTTGCCACTGGCATGATCGTAGTGCCGCGACTGAATCGTGCGCCTGTCGGCCAGCGCCAAAAGATCGTGCGCGAACGACTCCAGATCGTTCGCAGCCGGGTTCAGATGCGTCATCACCTGCCAGATCGGCTTTTGCCGATCCCAGCGATGATAATCGTCGCCGGAAAGCTGCGTGACGGTGCGCTTGCCGAACAGATCGCCGAGTGCGAGCGCCAGCGTGTCCTTCCCGCTCCCCGAATCCCCGGCGATGCCGATGATGAAGGGCTTGCGGTTCAGCCGCAGGAAATCGTTCGCGGCCACCGACCGGCGCCACACCTGCAGCGCCATGATGAGACCGAGCGCCGCCATGGCGGTGTGCAGCAGAGACACGAGGTGCCGCCCGAGATCATCGCCGATGGCGATATTCCACGCCCCGACCTGAACGGCCGCGCCACCGCTCGCCGACAGCAATTGGATCAGCAGGCTCCCGCAGACAAAAGCGACCGAAAACACCGCCGACAAGACGATCGCCTGCATGCCGCCTCGCGCCTGATGAACGACGAGCAGCGGCATGATCCAGCAATACCAGCCCGGCGCGGCACGAGTGAAAATCACCACCATCAGGAAGGCGATGCCGAGCGTGGCGAAGAACAGGTCGAAATTGATCCGCCGGAAGCGCCACTCGGCGTAGAGCACCAACACGTAAGCCAGCGGCACCAGATAGATGCTGAAGCCGGAGCCGATCGGCAGCGCCGCTTCATAGACTTTGGAGATTTCCGGATTCTGGAACAGCATCGTCACGGCAGCGGACGATGCGAAAAACGGCGCGCACCAGACGATGCCACCGAGCAGAAGACCCTTCGCATAGGTCCAGGCGTCCTCGGAGAACGCCCAGTTGTTGGCAAGGTAGATGAAGACGAACGGGACGGCGATGAGCATGCTCATCTTCGCCGAGATCGCCGCGGCCATGACGAACCCTGACAGCGCGAATTGCTGCCTGCGGATCAGGAGCAGCGCCAGCGTCAGGAGCGCGACAGGAAGAAGGTCGTTAAAGCCCTGCGCATAGGTCGCGTAGAGCACGAGCGGTGACAGCCAATAGGCGAACAACAGCAGACGCGGCGTGCAATTGATGATCTGCCGGAGCAGCAGCATCAAGGCGAGATCGGCGCACAGCAAGGTCGCCTTATAGCCGACGATCACCGGAAGACCGGCCAGCTTGGCAACCGCACTGAGCGGCAAGAACGCCAGCCACATGACGTAGCCGTAGGGAAACGCGGCCGGGTTTCCGCCATTCGCGAGAAAGACCTGCCAGGGATCGAGGCTGAAGCTGGACAGCGAGCTGTCGATGAACGGGGCGTACCAGATCGTCGCGGCTGTCGGCGCGATCGCAAATAGTAGCAGGAGTCGAACCGCGAGCCCGGCCGCGAACAATGGATCGATGATCAATTGCTTCATCATGCTGACGCGGCCTCCCATAAATCCGGGCGCTTGGTGCACACGGCGGCAGGCTGAATGTCGCGCTCCGCGAGCAGGCGGCAAAGCTCGGGGATCTCCGTCTCGGCGGCCCGCCCTTGCAGTTCAGGCGACACCACGCAAAGCTTGAAGCCCGCAGATGTGAGCCGCGCTGCCTCGGCCGAAGAGAGCGGAAACCGTGTGAAGCAGTCCACCCATATCCACTCGACCTGTCCCGCCAGCGCCAAGGCTGTCTCGATCGATTCGTATTCGGAGACCCGGACCGCCGACTTGGTGACACCGGCCTTCGCCCACTTCACCAAAAACGGAAACGACTGATCGAGGAAGAAGTAGTCCTCGATACCGTGCGCCGTCATGGCTTCGATCAGCCTTTGCTCGAGCCCCTCTTCTTTGACGTTGAGGATCAGGGTGCGATGCTGGAAGCCGGTCAGCCAATCGTCGAAGCGCTCTCCAGGCAGAAACGGGTCGTGGACCACGACGAGATCGTCGCCGTGGCTCCGGACGTCCATCTCGATGCCATACTTCGAGGGAGTGGCCAGGAGGTCCGCCCGCGTATTCCGGCGGTGTGCGATCAAAATCATTGGCTCAGCCTGCCTTTCAGCTCGAAGCTGAAATCAACGGTGCGTTTGATGAATTTCCATTTGGACCGGAGATCAACGTTCCAGTGCGAAACGCCGTGAGCGCGTTCGCCGAACACGACCGGAAATCGATGCACCGGAAGACCGGCGCGGCGCGCCTGGTAATACGCGTAGAGGTCGAGCGAAAAATCGTGAGGCGGATTCTGCCAGGTCTCGAAGAACGCACGTGAGAACATTGTCGGCTGTGCATTGATGTCCCACAGCCGTTCGCGCAGCAGGAGCGTCTCGAACGCGCTCATACCGACCGTGAACACCACATCCTTGAACGGCCGCCCGCGCCTCTGTCCCTTCACGAAAATTCCGGGACCGTGTGCAGCGAACAGACGGAGGCCCGACAGCAGGTCGAGCGGGTCGGTCTGCAGATCCGCATGGGTCCATGCGAGCAGATCGCCTTGCGCGGCGCGCAGTCCCGACAGGATACCGAATCCATAGCCTTGATTGATGTCGACACGGACGGACCTGCAGCCCGGATGGCGTGACAGCGCCTCCTCGAGGACAGCGGGCGTTCCGTCGGATGAGCCATTATCGACAATGATCACTTCGACATCGGCCTGCGCGGCGAGCGCGCTGCAGCGCTCCAGCAACAGCGGCAGGTTGCGAGCTTCGTTAAAACAAGGAATGACCAATGAAAGCACTGAACAGCCTTTCGGCGGTAATTAGCGATAAACGAAAAATTTCATTCCAAGAAAGTTGAGGCTTGCCGACACGCCCGTCGCAAAAACGAAACCGCAGACGACTGCGACGCTCGAGTAAGGCAGTACTTTCAGAACCCCGCTGTTAACGACGACATTCGTAACCGCCGTTCCTGCGTAGAGCATCGCAAACCGCGGCACGCTGCCTGCCGCCACATCCTTGTGGCCGAATGTCCAGAAACGATTGGCGAAGTACGCGAATACGGTTCCGGCCACGAACCCCAGCGCCTTTGCGAGCGCGACCCCAACCCCGATCCAAACCAGACTGACATAGCAAACGAAGTCGATCGCGACAGTGATGATGCCAACGACGATGAAGACGGGCAGTTCTCGCTTGATCATGCGAACTGCTTGGGTCTGTCCGGGACCCGGTAACGAGCTTCGAGATCCGGAAGCGCAGCGGCAGGAAGGCGGCCGTCCCGCTCCAGTCGATACGGGTGACCGGACCATTTGTGAAAACACGACTGCCAGTACTCGAAGGTCCGCAAATCATTGGGCGTCCCCCACGACAGGTAATGATCGACTTCGAAGACACGGCAGTTCATCCCCAGAGCGATCGCTTCGTTGATGCAGGAGTCGAGGTAAAATTCGTTATTGACGCGAATCCCACGATCGATCAGGCGCGAGACCGCCCGGCGCAAATCGTCGGCCCTGCGGAAGGTGAACGTGCCCAGCACCAGCGGGTCGGTCGCCGGGGATGCCAGGGGCGCCTTGACCGAGACGTGGCGGATGCGGCCATCGACCGCGTCGATCCACCCGAACATCTCCGGATGGCGCACAGCATTCGCGTGGCCGCGGGCCGCCCAGACCACCACGTCGACGGTCTCATCGTTCAGCAAAGGCTGAAGAGCCTCGGGGTCGTAGAGCACACCGAAGTCACATGACGCGATCGTAACCGGCCCGGGGAGAGTCCCGCAGCGGCGCTCGAGCGCGTCGAGTCCGAGAATAGCGGTACAAGCCTGCCCGTCCGTGAGGCCGGGGATGGTTTCGATCACAGCTGAGGAAAATTCTCGAACCAGCTCGGTCGCGATCTGCTCCTCTCCGGGCATATCGCGGCGAAGCACAAAACAGGACTCGACCGACGGGGGAAGATCGCGGGCGGCCTGCACCACCATCGGCCTTCCGGACACGGGGATCAACGGCTTCGGCAAGCCGTAGCCCTCCCGCGTGAAGCGTTGCCCAAGGCCAGCCAGGAGAACGACCTGGCTTCCCACGGCCGGCATCGCGGCTCGCGGCCCGACCAGCTTGCGAAACGCCTGCGACCAGCCGACATATTCGGCCAGATCCTCCGGCGTCCCCCACTGCATGAAGTGCTGCAACGGATAGACAGCGACGGGCAGCTTTCTGGCGAACAGTTCCTTGTAGGTCAGACTGACGTAGAACTCACCGCCGGTATCGAGACCGTGTTCGATCGCGCCGCGGAACGCGTCTTCCATCAACGCGCCAGTCTCGAAGTAATAAGTGCCGCTCGAGGCGTACTCGTCCATCCGGTTGTCGGTGAAAGGACGCTTCTCCTGAATATCCTGCACCCAGCCGCCGGTCTCGCGGAGATAGGCGTAGTTGGTGCTACCAAGGCTGTGAGGATGGAATCCCTTGTAGCTGGGGATCGCGCCGGCGCAGCCAGTCTCTGCGACAAATCGGCGGAAATCCTGCCAATCCCAAAAGCACGCAAAATCGCAGTAATTGACGACGACCGGACCGTCGCGGCGAATAAACTCAGATGCCTGCAGAACCGCGTGAACTGGTCCCAGTTTATGAGCCGGAATTCCAACGATCCGTCCCGTCGGGCAGCATCGCTGCAGGATCTCACGCATCCGAAAGGTCGGTTCGGCGAGATGACCTTCATTGCAAATGAAGAGAAAGTCCGTCTCCCCCGGAAATAGCCCAACGACCCACTCGATGATCGGTTTTCCGTCGATCTCGATCAGGGGCTTCGGGACGGAGTAACCGGCCTTGCGAAACCGTTCGCCGAAGCCGGACATGGGGACAATAATCTGCATGCTGATAATTGCAGTGCAGCGCAGGCTCGGAAGCCGAATGCGCGTATTATGATACCATCATCGATGAACACAACCAGAAGCGTGTCCATAGGGGAGATGCCTATGGACGTCAATGCAGTGGCTTATGATTTTGAAAGGCCCGGGTTTCGACCCAGGTGCGAACAGCTGAACGCTTAGCTGTACAGCCCTAACGGCAGTCAGGATTTCGCAGCGCGCTACTAAATTACCGCCGCCAACCGTGAAGTACCAAGAAACGAATTGGCGCTGATCAATCGGCCGGCGCCCGCACGACCGAATTGAGGTCGGATGCAGGCGCCTTTTCGCGACAGCCAGCTTCGCTGCGAACGCCGGCAGACGATCGAATAATCAATTCCCGGGTGCCGGAAAGAGCAGAAGGCGCAGTATTCAAATACCGAGCCGCCTTCCCAAACATTTTGGCACCCTCATCGTCGCCGCTCACGCCGGCGAGATTATCGAGTGAGCTTCTTGTACTTCGCGCGATGCGGGATGATGGCGTCCTGGCCGAGGCGGCGCATCTTGTCCTTCTCGTAGTCCTGGAAGTTGCCTTCGAACCACTCGACGTGGCTGTCGTCTTCGAACGCCAGGATGTGCGTGGCGATGCGGTCGAGGAACCAGCGGTCATGGCTGATGATCACGGCGCAGCCGGCGAAATCCTCAAGGGCCTCTTCGAGCGCACGCAGCGTGTCGACGTCGAGGTCGTTGGTCGGTTCGTCGAGCAGCAGCACGTTGGCACCCGACTTCAGCATCTTGGCGAGATGGACGCGGTTGCGTTCACCGCCCGACAGCGAGCCGACCTTCTTCTGCTGGTCGCCGCCCTTGAAGTTGAAGGCGGAGCAATAGCCGCGCGAGTTGACTTCCTTCTTGCCGAGCAGGATCAGCTCGTTGCCGCCGGAAATCTCCTCCCACACCGTCTTCTTGCCGTCGAGCGCGTCGCGCGACTGATCGACGTAGCCGAGATGCACGGTCTCGCCGACCGTGATGGTGCCGGAATCGGGCTTCTCCTGACCAGTGATCATGCGGAACAGCGTGGTCTTGCCGGCGCCGTTCGGGCCGATCACGCCGACGATGCCGCCCGGCGGCAGCTTGAAGGTGAGATCGTCGATCAGCAGCTTGTCGCCGAACCCCTTGGTGAGGTGTTCGAAGTCGACCACGTTATTGCCGAGCCGCTCCGCGACTGGAATGATGATCTGCGCGGTCTGGGTTTGCTTCTCGGACGCCTTGGCGAGCAGCTCTTCGTAGCGCTGGTAGCGCGCCTTGGACTTTGCCTGGCGGGCCTTCGGCGACGAGGCGATCCACTCCTGCTCGCGCTCCAGCGTCTTCTGATGCGCCGCGTCCTCGCGACCTTCCTGCAGCAGACGCTTCTGCTTCTGCACCAGCCAGGACGAGTAGTTGCCCTCGTAGGGGATGCCGCGGCCGCGGTCGAGCTCGAGGATCCAGCTGGTGACGTTGTCGAGGAAGTAGCGATCGTGGGTGACGATCAGGATCGCGCCCGGATAGTTGCGCAGATGGCTTTCCAGCCACGACACGCTCTCGGCGTCGAGATGGTTGGTCGGTTCGTCGAGCAGCAGCAGATCGGGTTGATCGAGCAGCAGCTTGCACAGCGCGACGCGGCGGCGCTCGCCGCCCGACAATTTGGTGACGTCGGCATCGTCCGGCGGGCACCGCAGCGCGTCCATAGCCTGATCGACCTTGCTGTCGAGATCCCACAGACCGGCGGACTCGATCTGGTCCTGCAGCGCCGTCATCTCGTCGGCGGTCTCGTCCGAGTAGTTCATCGCCAGCTCGTTGTAGCGATCGAGGATCGCCTTCTGCTTGGCGACGCCCAGCATGACGTTGTCACGAACGGTCAACGCCGGATCGAGCTGCGGCTCCTGTTCCAGATAGCCGACGCGGGCGCCCTCGGCGACCCAGGCCTCGCCGGTATATTCCTTGTCGATCCCCGCCATGATCTTCAGCAGGGTCGATTTACCGGCGCCGTTCACACCGAGCACACCGATCTTGGCGTCCGGGTAGAACGACAGATGCACGTTATCCAGCACCTTGCGGGTCGGATAGGCCTTGGTGAGACCCTGCATGAAGTAGACGAACTGGCGAGCCATGGGGGTCCTTGAAAAGTCAGAGTGTGCGGGGGATTAGGTTGCCGCTGATGTAGCGGGACGCCTGCCAAAGGGCAACCCGAGCGAGCGTCGTTAACGGATCCTTCAGCACAACTGCGAAGCGCGTGCGCCTCCCGACAATTCGCACAAAGTTTTAACGGCCCCGATCAAAAGTCGATGCAGGCGACGGCGCGTCGCGCGCCGCCGATGTTGACCACGAGGCCATCATGGGACGCTTCCTGTCGACACCCGTTGAATCCGACGCGGCGGACTCCGTGCTCCCGCGCGCGCGCCTGATCGACGAGATCGGGGAGTTCTGGAGCCAGTTCTTCGTGCAGGCCTTCAGCCCCTACCGGCCCGAGCTACATTACATGCGGGGTCCAGGGCCGGCGTGGCGCGCCAAGCATGGCCGGGACGCTGCGCCACCGGATCGCAGCGCCTGAAACGCCAGAGCCCCAGCCCCTCACAGCAAAACGCCCGCGCAGATCGCTCTGCGCGGGCGTTTTGGTGTTCAGGCCAGCGACCGGATCAGCGTATCGTCACCGGAGCCGGCAGCGGTGCAACCGAGGTCGGCTGGGCGCCGGGCATCGAGGACATCTGCGGCGAAGCCGACGGCGCCGCGGAGGCGACCGGCTGCGGAGCCGCGCTCGCCGTCGCCGGCGGCGGACCGCCCGGCAGCACGACCACGCGGGTGCCGACCTTGGCGCGCTCGAATAGATCGCTGACGTCCTCGTTCAGCATTCCGATGCAGCCGGACGACACGAACTTGCCGATCGTCGAAGGCTGGTTGGTGCCGTGGATACGGTAGACGGTGGAGCCGAGATACATCGCGCGCGCGCCGAGCGGATTGCCGGGGCCGCCCGCCATGAAGCGCGGCAGATAAGGCTGGCGCTCGATCATCTCGGTCGGCGGGTGCCAATCCGGCCACTCCGCCTTGCGGGTGATCTTCTGCACGCCGGTCCAGGTAAAGCCGTCGCGACCGACGCGAACGCCGTAGCGCATAGCTCGGCCGTTGCCGAGCACGTAGTACAGATATGTGTGGCTGGTATCGACCACAATCGTGCCGGCCGGCTCCTTGGTCTGGAACGCGACTTCCTGACGGCGCAGGTTCGGCGGGAGCTGGAATTCCTGATTGGCTTCCGGCTGATCTTCCGGCGGCAGCGCGGCCACCTGCAGCGGCTGCCCGTTGGCGCCCGACTGCAAGGATCCGGTCGCCTGTTGCGGAGCGCCGGACTGTCCGACGCCTTCCGGAGGACGCGGCGACCCATCGCCGGTGTTGGAATAGATCACCGGAGGCGGACCGGCGGGACGGCCATAGCGCGGATCATCCGGCGACATCACCGGGCCCTGGGGCGCGGCCCCACGATCGGAATACACCGGAGCGCCCATAGGACGGCCATAACGCGGATCGTCCGGGGACATCACCGGCCCCTGCGGGACAGGCGCGCGCTCCGAATAGACCGGCGCGCCGGCCGGACGGCCATACCGCGGATCATCGGGAGACATTACCGGACCAGGCGGCGGCAAAGTCGCGGACTGGCCGGCCGGCGCTCCTTCTTCATCGTCGACATTGTCGAAATCCGGCAACTGGCGGCGGTAATCGCCCGGCGCAGCCGTCGCGTAGGATCCAGGCGCAGCAGAGTAGCTCTGCGCGTGCGCCAGGGAAGTTCCGACCGCCATCGCCGCAGCCGTTGCCAACAACGTCAAGATTCGATTGTTCATCATCGCCCGCTTATAGACCGAAGCCGAGACCGGATCGTTAATGGGGCTGATGCCGGATGATCACGGCACATTCAAGACAAGACCGGCACAATGACGCCAAAATCGGCGTGATTTCGATTGCGGCGCCGCATTTGGCGCGTTTCCACCGGCCACCGCGACATCCGCGCAACAGCCGGCGCCGCTGGACCGATCAGCAGTTCGGCGGGTGTGCCGACCGGCAGGCCCGAAGTTCTGAGCGCCTCCCCGAGATGAACGGATAGCAAGAGTTAGCGCTGTCACCGCGACGCAACTCAGCGTGCGGCGAAGCGACTCGGTCTAAATTTTCGAGCCGTGCCGCTGACCCGTTGCGCTATTCTCGACAAGCTTTGATTCGCGGACGGCGTGGTACAGCGCCCGGTCGAGCAAGGCAGCGTCGTCGCCGCGTTTGGTTGTTGCTCAATGTGTCTTCGCGCGCGTGTGCCGAAGATGGAATGAACCCGAGATGCTTCCCGGAGTCCGGTTCCTGTTCGCGGCGGTTGCGCTTGCGGTATCGATGCTGGTGTTTGGCCTCGGCGCCGCCGCCCTCTTGCGTGCCGCGCATGAGCAATTCGCCAACGAGATGTCGGTCCGCCCCGCCCCGATTGCGGTCGCTGCCTGGCCGAGCCAGTCCGCGACGCCGACCTTGAGCATGCTACGGGTCGAGCCCACGACCGAAACTCCCGCGCAAGAGACTCCAGCCGCGGCGCCGCCGGCTGCACCCGACGTTGCCCCGCAGCCTGCCCAACCGAGTGCACCGGTCGCGCCGGCCGTATCGGCCTCTGAACCCTTGGCGAGCACGACCAAGCCCGACACCACGCCGAGTGACGCGAAGCCCGCCGAGGCAAACTCGCCGGTTGCGAAGCCGTCCGATGCCGCGGCGGGCGCGCCGGCTCCCGCCGCACCCGTCGCAGAAGTGCCCGCGCAACAGACAGCCCCCACGCTGTCCCGAGAGATCGCGACTGCTCCGACACCCCTGCAAAGCCAGTCTGAGGCGCCGCAGCCGGAGCTCAAACCGCAGCCTGCACCGGTGCCGTCGAACGCTACTCCCGCCCCCGGCAACTCGACCGTAGCTGAGATCCCGGCGGCCTCCGATCAAACCAAGCTTTCTGATCACGCCAAGCCGGCTGATGCCAAGCCCGCGGACGAGAAAGCCGACGCCGCGGCTCCGGGTGCCAACCAATCGGCGCCCCCTGCCAAGGCCGAACCTCCGGCCGTCGTCAGCTCCGAGCCTGCTCCCGCAGAACCTTCCAATGCGGAGCCTCTGGAGAAGGTCGCTGCGCTGACCGGGCCCATTCCGACGCCCCGGCGAGATCCGCGCGCGCCCACGAAGCCCGTCGTCCAGACCTCCGATCGGCCGGCCTCTTCGGATGGAGCGGGCTCTGAGGAGCAGGCTGCAAAGCCCAGCGCCGCGGAAGCGGCGACGTCAGGTGCTTCTGCCGCTAAAGCCCAGCCCACGGCCGAGACCAAGCCGAAGGCGACCAGCCGCGCGCAAGTGAAGCGTAAGGTGAAGCGTCGGCGCCAGAGCGAAGCGCCGAGCGCCCGACCGGTCATTGCACGCCCCGCGGCGGCGCCTCTCCCGCCGTTCGGCTTTCCGCCGAGTTGAGGCGAGCTCGGTCTAGGCCGGCCCCGTGGCGACTGGCGGACCGTCTTGCATCCCCCACTCCGACCATGAGCCGTCGTAGAGGGCGGAGCCGCGGACGCCGAGCCGGTAGAGCGCGAGCGTCAGCACAGCGGCCGAGACCCCTGAGCCGCAACTGGTGACGATGGGTCGGTCGAGATCCACGCCTGCCCGAACAAATGCCGCGCGCAGTTCGTCGCGGGATTTCATCAGGCCGGTATTAGCGTCGAACAGTTCGTTGTAAGGTAGGTTGCGGCTGCCCGGGATATGGCCGGCGCGCAATCCCGGACGCGGCTCGGGCACGCGGCCTTCGAAGCGATCGGCCGCGCGGGCGTCGATCACCTGTTCGGTCGCTATTTCGAGATTCTCGACCATCTGCTGCTTGCTGCGGACATAGGCCGGATCGAGCGTCGCGGTGAAGTTTCCAGGCGACGGCGACGGCTTGCCAGATTCAGTCGGCCGGCCTTCCGCCCTCCACTTCTTCAGGCCGCCCTCGAGAATGCGCACATTGTCGTGGCCGAAAGACAGAAACATCCACCACGCACGCGGCGCCGCAACCCAGCCGCCAGCGTCGTAGACCACCACCGTATCGTCCGAAGATACGCCTAGTGCAGCGACATCACGGGCAAACTGCGCTGCGTCCGGGAACATGTGCGGCAACGGATCGGCGTGATCGCAAACCTCTTCGACATCGAAATACACCGCGCCGGGAATGTGCGCGGCCAGATAGTCGTCAGTCGGCCGTGGCATCACGCCCGGCATTTTGAACGAAGCGTCGAGCACCTTGACCGTCGGATCGCCGAGCTTCGCGGCCAGCCATTCGGTGGACACCAACGGGTCATCGGTTGCAGTCATCAGCGGAACCTCGACGCGGATATTGAAAGACCTCGCGCCGGTCACCGGCGCGCCGTCTGCATTGAAAGCGAGTATGACTGGGCGGCGTCAAGCCGCCCGTGCGAGCCGGGCCTCAGCCTTTCGGCGCCTTCGGGACCCATGCTTCGACCGGTCCGCCGGCATCACGCCAGGCGCCGAAGCCGCCTTCGATATGGGCAACCGGCTTCAATCCCATGTCCTGCGCAGTCTTGGCAGCAAGAGCCGAACGCAGGCCGCCCGCACAGTAGAACACGAACTTCTTGTCCTGCTGGAAGATCGGCTTGGCGTAAGGGCTCTGCGGATCGATCCAGAATTCCAGCATGCCCCGCGTGCAGGAGAACGAGCCTGGGATCTTGCCGTCGCGCTCGATCTCGCGGGGATCGCGAATGTCGACGATTACGACGTCTTCGGCACCCGACTTCTGCAATGCAATCGCGTCCGCCGTACTCAGGGTCTCGATCGACGCGTTGGCCTCGTCGATCATGGCCTTGATGCCGCGGGTGATGGTCTGGGACATGGTCGTTCCTCGAGTCTTCTTCTTTGCAAATGATCCTGGCCTGCCGGCCGCGGGAAGCATCTCGACGCGCCTGATGCGAACCGCCGATCGACGAGCATCACCGACGATCAGGAAACGTCTCGGATGATGGGCTCCTCGACAGGGCCGTGACTGCGCGTTCAGCGAACCAGTTCGCGCATCGCGTTTTCGAGGCCCTCGATCGTGATCGGATACATCCGTTCGGAGAACAACCGACGGATGATCGTGGTGGATTCCGAGTAGTCCCAGTGCCGCTGCGCCACCGGATTGAGCCACACCGCGTGCGGATAGGTGCGCAGCACGCGATCGAGCCAGACCGAACCGGCCTCCTCGTTGACATGCTCGACCGAACCGCCCGGCACCATGATCTCGTAAGGCGACATCGACGCGTCGCCGACGAACACCACTTTGTAGTCGTGCGGAAATTTGTGCAGTACGTCCCAGGTCAGGGTGCGGTCGGTGAAGCGGCGCTTGTTCTGCTTCCACACGCCTTCGTACAGGCAGTTGTGGAAGTAGAAGTACTCCATATGCTTGAACTCGCTCTTCGCGGCCGAGAACAGCTCCTCGACCTGCGCGACATGAGAGTCCATCGAACCGCCGATATCGAAGAACACCAGGACTTTGACGGCGTTGCGCCGCTCCGGCCGCATATGGACGTCGAGGTAGCCGTGATTGGCGGTCTCTCGGATCGTCGCATCGAGATCGAGTTCGTCCGGTGCGCCCGTGCGCGCGAATTTACGCAGCCTGCGCAGCGCCACCTTGATATTGCGGATGCCGAGCTCGACGTTGCCGTCCAGATCCTTGAACTCGCGCTTGTCCCACACCTTCACGGCGCGCTGGTGCCGGCTCTTCTCCTGGCCGATCCGCACGCCCTCGGGATTGTAGCCCTCGGCGCCGAACGGCGAGGTCCCGGCGGTGCCGATCCATTTATTGCCGCCCTGATGCCGCTTCTTCTGTTCCTCGAGGCGCTTCTTCAAGGTCTCCATGAGCTTGTCCCAGCCCATCGCCTCGATCTGCTTCTTCTCTTCCTCGGTCAGATATTTCTCGGCGAGCTTCTTCAGCCATTCGGCCGGGATCTCGGCCTTCTCCATCGCGTCGAGGAGATTTTCCAGCCCCTTGAAGGTCGCGCCGAAAACCCGATCGAATTTGTCGAGATTGCGCTCGTCCTTCACCAGCGCCGCGCGCGACAGATAGTAAAAATTCTCCACGCTCTGATCCGCGAGGTCGGCGTCGAGCGCCTCCATCAGCGTCAGATACTCGCGAAGCGTGACCGGAACCTGGGCGTCGCGCAGCGACGTGAAGAACTGAAGGAACATGAACGACAGATTGCCCGAGCGATACGGCCCGTCAAGGGCGCAGATGCGGATTTGCCGCTGTTGAAAAACCGTCGCGAAACGGCGAATGCCGCCAAACGGAACGATCGGATTATAGGTTGGGTAAGCAAAGCCGTTGCAGGTGTGTGCGGGCAACAAACCGATCGCCGATGACCTCCCGCAAGCTCCCATGGACCAATCTGACCGGTCGGCTGTCGACGCCGGTCCTGATCGTCACGGTCTTCGTCGTGGCGCTCAGCGCCTGCGTCGTGGGGCTGGTGATCTGGAAGGAGTACGACGCGCGGGAGAATGCGCTCGCCCAGAGCGAAACCGAGATGCGGAACCTGGCTCACTCGCTGGCGGAGCATGCGTCGCATACGATCCAGGCGATCGACGTGGTGATGGATGACATGGTTGCGTTCCTGCGGCTGCAGGACAGGCCCGACCGCCCGACGTTCGACGCGCGGCTTCGCGAAGTCGTCGACAATCTCACCCAGATCAGCGACCTCGTCGTTCTGAACGCAGCCGGCGATGTCGAATACGCCTCGCTGCCGACGCCCCCTTCCCTCAACAACGCCGACCGCAACTATTTCATCTATCACCGCGATCACGCCGACAGGACGCTTCGCATCACCGGGCCGATCCTGTCGCGCTATTCGGGACGGCCTATCATTGCGCTGACCCGCCGAATCGAAAACGCCGACGGCAGCTTCTCCGGAGTCGTGATTGCCACGATCGACCGGGGCTATTTCACCGATTTCTACAAGACGCTCGATCTCGGGGCCGGCGGGGCGATCACGCTCGCAGGCGGCACCGGCCGCATTCTGATCCGCTGGCCTTCCGCGGCCGAGGGCAAGGATCTGACCCGATCGGCGCTGTTCCGGGAGCTGCTTCCCCGCAGCTCCAAGGGCTACAACATCGAGCAGTCACCGTTCGACGATCTGATCAAATACTACGCCTACGAGCGGGTTCAGCGCTACCCGCTGATCGTCACCGTGGCCCGGACTCAGGATTCGGTTCTGGCACGGTGGCGCGAGGGAATCCGGTCGGACACCCTGGTCGCGATCGCGATGCTGGCCTGCATTGTGCTGATGGCCGCCGTGCTCGCCGGGCAATTGCGTCATCGCGAGCGCTTCGAAGCCATCCTGCGCGAACGTGACGCCCGGCATCGTCTGATCGACGCAAACATCGGCGACGTGGTGGTGCTGCTCGACGAACGCGGCGTCGTGACCTTCGTGTCCGAGTCCGTCGAGGGCGTCCTCGGCTTCACCGCTGAAGAGATGATCGGCCGCACCTATCTCGACATGCTTTACCCGGACGATATCGCACCTCTGCGGGCGATGGGAAGACAGCTGGCACAATGCCGCGAGGGCCTGCGCGCGGAATTTCGGATGGAGCGCGCCGACGGCACTCTCGTCTGGCTCGAGGCGAATTTCAGGTTCACGCGCCAGAACGGAAAGCCAGGCAATCACATCGTCTGCACGTTGCGCGACGTGACCCGCCGCAAGCAGATGGAAGATGAAGTCGAAGCCCTCAATTCCCGCCTGGCGGAACTGGCGCGAACCGACGGTCTTACTGGCCTGCCCAATCGCCGGGCTCACGAGGATTTCATCGAGAGCGCGTTCGCGACCCACGCCCAACTGTCGGTGCTGATGATCGACGTCGATCATTTCAAGGGCTTCAACGACGAGCTCGGCCATCAGGCCGGCGACGAGGGCCTGAAGCTGATCGGCGCACTGCTGGCGGCGGCCGTGACGGACCGCGGCGGACATGCGGCACGCTACGGCGGCGAAGAGTTCGCGGTGGTCCTGCCGGGTGCCAGCGCCGACATAGCGATGGAGCTGGCCGATATCATTCGTCGTGAGGTTCGCGACCTCAGCCTTGCCAATCCCGACTCACCCTCCGGCTATCTGACGGTCAGCATCGGCGTAGCCAGTCGGACGTCCAGCATGGGCGAGCCAGCGACCCTGGTGCGCGATGCCGATATGGCGCTGTATCAGGCTAAGCGCAGTGGCCGTAACCGCTGCGTTGCCTCCTTTGTGCATATCGGCGACGCCGCGCCCCTGGCTCCGGTGGCGGATGCCAACCCGCAGTCTCGCCCCCAGGCACGAGGGCAGCTTCGAGTTCCAAACGCCTAGACCCTGCAGGCTCCTTTCCACTAAAGTCGGCCAGCCGCGGCCGATCAGACCGCGACGAGAGCAAGCGGGGATCTGGCATGGGTATCGATTCGATCTTGGTCTGGCTTCTGGTCGGCGCGATCGCCGGCTGGCTGGCGGGACTGCTGGTGCGCGGCGGCGGCTTCGGGCTGATCGGCAACATCGTGGTCGGCATTGTCGGCGCTGTGGTCGCCGGCTGGCTGCTGCCGTTCCTCGGCGTATCGCTAGGCGCAGGCATTTTCCGGGCAATCATCAATGCCGCGATCGGCGCGGTCATCGTGCTGGTGCTGCTGGCCATGATCCGCAGAGCCTGATACGCAGGCTGTCGGCGCTGCGATCCTACGGCCGCAGCCGGATGTGACCTCCACATCCAGAGACGCAAGCAACAACAAACAACAAGAATGGCGCCCGCCGCCTGATCACAGACGAGGCAGAAACGCATGAAGTTCACCGGCACCAAGGATTATGTGGCGACCGACGACCTCAAGGTCGCCGTCAATGCGGCGATCGTTCTGGAGCGGCCGCTCTTGGTGAAAGGCGAGCCCGGCACCGGCAAGACCGTGCTGGCCGACGAAGTCGCGCGAGCGCTCGATGCCCCGCTGCTGACCTGGCACATCAAGTCGACCACCAAGGCGCAGCAGGGCCTCTACGAATATGACGCCGTCTCGCGACTGCGCGACAGCCAGCTCGGCGATCCGCGCGTGTCGGACATCAAGAACTACATCAAGCGCGGCAAGCTGTGGGAAGCCTTCACGCACGAGCAGCGCCCGGTGCTGCTGATCGACGAAATCGACAAGGCGGACATCGAATTTCCGAACGATCTGCTGCTCGAACTCGACCGCATGGAATTCCATGTCTACGAGACCGGCGAAACCATTCGCGCCGAGAAGCGCCCGATCGTGGTGATCACCTCGAACAACGAGAAGGAGCTGCCCGACGCTTTCCTGCGCCGCTGCTTCTTCCACTATATCAAGTTCCCCGACGCCGACACGATGCAGGCGATCGTCGACGTGCACTTCCCCGGCATCAAGCAGCGGCTGGTCGCGGAAGCGCTGAAGATCTTCTTCGAGGTGCGCGACGTTCCGGGCCTGAAGAAGAAGCCCTCGACCTCCGAACTGCTCGACTGGCTCAAGCTGCTGCTCAACGAGGAGATGACCCCCGAGCAGCTCAAGGAGCGCGACCCGCGCAAGCTGATCCCGCCGCTACACGGCGCGCTGCTCAAGAACGAGCAGGATGTGCATCTGTTTGAGCGGCTGGCGTTCCTGAGCCGCCGGGAAGTCTAAGAGCTCAAAATGCGGAAGCCGTGTCCGCACGTATCGTGAGTGGGTGCATCCTCCCGCCCCCCACCCCACGTCATTCCGGGGAGCGAGCGCAACTCGTGACCCCGGAATCTCGAGATGGCCCGCAGAGCGCCTGCTCCCGCTCTTCTAGCTACGCGCAGCGACCGGCGAAGCCACAAACTCATCGCTGCTCGTAGTTCAGAAAGACTCCCTCACGTACACTGCATCGCGAGCTCGGCGGCGTCCCAGTTCTGCTGCGCGAAATCGTCCTCGGTGAGGAAGTAGTAGAGATAACCGCCAGGCCCCCAGTCGGCGAAGTCCTCACCGTTGGTGTAGCCGCCGAGTTGCAGCAGCAGCCGGTAGGCCTCGAACGGTTCGTTGAGAGCCAAGCAGAAGTCTTCGTCCTGCAGCAAATCCGGCCAGCCGAACAGCTTGCTGACACCATTCCCGCTCTCCTCGGGCAGTCCATACGCAATCATCTCGCGGCGAAAGCGTTCATAAATGCTGAGTTGCTCCCGATCGGGCAGGATCGCGGAGATGATGCTGCTCTTCGGGTCTGGAAGATCGAATAGCGGCCTGAACAGCAGTTCGGCGCGCGCGAACCGCACAAGGATCTCCAACGGCGGTTCGGCTGGCGCTAGAGCAGCGGTGTCGGGCCAATAGTAGGCCGCGCCGCCCTCGCCGGTGAGCAGGCAGCCCATTGCCGTATCGTGATCGGCGAAGAACGACAGCAGACCGCTGGCGGGCAACGCCTCAGCGCCCGGCATGCCATGAACGTCCGCGCAATTGATCTGACCGATGAACAGCATCGGCTCACCGGCTGCAACCGGCCATGTCCATCCCGGCGGCGCATAGGGCATTCCACCGAGGCGGGAGCCATACGCCGGCGAATCCGGTTGCTCGGCTTGTGGCCAAAGAGCAATCGCAGGCCGAAGCCAACGTAGCAACGTGTCGGCCTGATCCGGCAGGACCTTACTGAGCCGGTGCGCGATTTCCGCCGCCGTCAAAGCTGGCGGAGGCGGATTGCGGACCATCCAGAACGCCGGATGCTCTGGGGGAAAATACGGCATTTGCGCAGGTGCAGGACTATCCGGCCCCTGAGACGCCTGCGCGGCTGCCTTGGCGACAACCGGATTGGAATGCTCCAGCAGACTACGCATCGCCGCTGCCGCGTTACCCCCACGGCTTCGCAGCATCTGCAGAATCCTGCTCCGCTGCTGGAAATGACGATTGTATGCGCCGACGTGCTCGATCTTCTCCTGCTGGTTCAGATTCTCCACCCACGCGGCCACGAGGGCCGCGTCATCCATTACTTCGTAATCGACCATGCCAGCCTCCCGCTCTGAAGACTGAGCAAATGAACAAATCACGAACAAGCCAAGTCAGGATCTTCCTTTCGACTGACTTCCTACGAGCGGTATACAAGAATGAGCAAATCAACCCGAGAAACAGCGCGGAAACCTTGAAATCTCTGCAATCATGTATACAGTCGGAACTCAGAATAAGAATTGATCTCAGGGAGGCCTCGATGCCCGCTTTTCCGCTCAATGCCTGGTATGCGGCGGCTTGGGACGCTGACATCAAGCACGCACTGATGCCCCGCACGATCTGCGGCAAACACGTGGTGATGTATCGGAAGAGCGACGGCAGCGTCGCGGCGCTCGAGGACGCCTGCTGGCACCGGCTGGTGCCGCTGTCCAAGGGACGGCTCGAAGGCGACACCGTGGTCTGCGGCTATCACGGCTTGAAGTTCAACGCACAGGGCCGTTGCACCTACATGCCGTCGCAGGAGACGATCAATCCGTCGGCCTGCGTGCGCAGCTATCCCGTCGTGGAGCGCCATCGCTTCATCTGGCTGTGGATGGGCGACCCGACGCTGGCTGATCCGGCGCTGGTGCCGGACATGCACTGGAACGACGATCCAGCCTGGGCGGGCGACGGCAAGACCATTCACGTCAAATGCGATTGGCGGCTGGTGGTCGACAATCTGATGGATCTCACCCACGAGACCTACGTGCACGGCTCGTCGATCGGCAACGACGCGGTCGCCGAGTCGCCGTTCGATGTCACCCACGGCGATCGCACCGTCACGGTGACGCGCTGGATGAGGGGCATCGAGGCGCCGCCGTTTTGGGCCGCGCAGCTGCGCAAGCCCGGCCTGGTCGATCGCTGGCAGATCATCCGCTTCGAGGCGCCCGGCACGGTGACGATCGACGTCGGCGTCGCGCCCGCGGGCAGCGGTGCGCCCGAGGGCGATCGCTCGCAGGGCGTCAACGGCTTCGTGCTCAACACCATGACGCCCGAGACCGACACCACCTGCCATTACTTCTGGGCGTTCGTGCGCAACTATCGGCTCACCGAGCAGCGCCTCACCACCGAGATTCGCGAAGGCGTGTCCGGCATCTTCGGCGAGGACGAGATCATCCTCGAAGCCCAACAGCGCGCCATCAGCGAAAACCCGGACCGCGTATTCTACAACCTCAACATCGACGCCGGCGCCATGTGGTCGCGCAAGCTGATCGATCGGATGACTGCGAAGGAAGCCGCGCCGCGGCTGCAGGCCGCGGAGTAAAGGGATGAACGACAAGGTCGCCGACCGCTCGATGTCGCAGACGGTGCGCGCGCAGCTCGCGCTGCGGGACATGGTGCTATCGGGCCAGCTGCGCGCCGGCGAACGCATCTCCGAGCTGCAGGCGGTCGAGATCACCGGCGTGTCACGCACGCCGGTGCGAATGGCGCTGGTCCGGCTCGAAGACGAAGGCCTGCTGCAGGCGATCCCGTCCGGCGGCTTCATGGTCAAGGCGTTTTCCGAGCGCGACATTCTCGATTCGATCGAGCTGCGCGGGACGATGGAAGGCCTCGCTGCCCGTTTCGCCGCCGAGCGCGGCGTCTCCGCACGGCAGATCGAGCCGCTGAAAGAATGCCTCGCCGACATCGATCTCCTGGTGAAGCAGGATCCGATCTCGGTCGAAGCGTTTTCATCCTACGTGTCGCTGAACGCGCGCTTCCATGCACTGCTGAACGAGCTATCCGGGAGCGGGCCGGTGATGCGGCAGATCGATCGCGTCGCCGCCCTACCCTTCGCCTCGCCGAGCGCGTTCGTCATGGCGCAGTCGGCGCTGCCGGAAGCACACCAGATCCTGATGATTGCGCAGGATCACCATCGCATCGTCGTCGACGCGATCGAAAACCGCGAAGGCGGCCGTGCCGAAGCGGTGATGCGGGAGCACGCGCGGCTCGCGGTGCGCAATCTGCGGCTCGCGCTGCGCAATCGCACCCATCTCGAATTGCTGCCGGCGCTGGCGCTGGTGACGTCCGCCGCGGACAGATAGCACGGAGGCCTGTATGCGTTTCGCCGAGCACTGGAGCCACGCCACCGTCGTCGCCACCCGCGATCTGGCGCCGACGATTCGGGAAATCATCCTTGAGCCCGACGTGCCGACTGGCCACTGGGCGCCGGGCAGTCATATCAGCGTCGCCGTGCTGATCGATGGTCAGCCGGAACGGCGCAGCTACTCGCTGATCCCGTGTGCGGACGGTCACCTGCGGATCGCCGTCCGCCTCGCCGATGACAGCCGCGGCGGCTCACGCGCGATGTGGGCGCTGCAGCCGGGCAGCCGCCTCGAGATGTCCAACCCGACCTCGCTGTTCAAGATCGACTGGAGCCGCAAGCATTACTGCCTGATCGCCGGCGGCATCGGCGTGACGCCGATGCTCGCCATCGCCGCGACGCTGGCCCGCAGGGATGTTGGGCTATCGATGCACTACGCGGCCAAGTCACGCGAGGACGCCGCGCTGCACGACGAGCTGGGAGCCCTGCTGGGAGATCGACTGGCCCTGTATCACAGCGCGGCGACCGCACGGCTCGACCTCGCGGCGACCTTCGCGGCGCTGCCGACGGACGCCGTTGCCGTGGTCTGCGGACCGCTGCGGATGATCGAGGCTGCCAAGCACGCCTGGGCCGACGCCGGGCGAGCGGCGAGTGACCTTTGCTTCGAAACCTTCGGCTCAAGCGGCCGATTGCCGACCCGCGAGTTCCGCGTCCGGATCGGAACGACCGGGCAGGAAATCCTGGTGCCGCGCGATCGCTCGATGCTGGACGTGCTCAATGCCGCGGGCTTCGACGTGATCTCCGACTGCCAGCGCGGCGAATGCGGCGTCTGCGCCATCGACGTGTCCCGGGTGGACGGCGAGATCGACCACCGTGACGTGTTCTTCAGCGCGGAGCAGAAGCACCAGAACGGCAAAATCTGCCCCTGCGTCTCACGGGCCAATGGAACAGTGACCATCGACACCTTGTATCGGGCGGATGAGTTGCCCAGCCAGGCCGCTTAAAGCGGTTTGCGGTTGATGGGCATCGTGCGGGCGGTGTGCAGAGGTCGACAGGCGCAACGTCCTGGCGATGAGGCGCGAAGCGCCGTCTCGAGCCATGCACAACACGTCCTGTGTCATTGCATCGTTCGAGGCGCCTGGCTTCCTCGCGATAGCACGTCAGGGGGAGACGGCTTCAACGCCAGCCTTCGTGGACGTCCGTCGGCTGGTCGCAGACCCATTCCGGACGCAGCATCACCTGGCATCCCTTCTCGAACGGAAGGGCACAAACCCGGCGCTGCTCCTGCATAATCTCGATGGACCAGGTCAGCGGAACGCTCGGCTGCAGCTGGATGAGCCGCTGAATCACGCCTGCCGCGAACAGCGTGGCGTCGATATCGTCGGCGAGCGCCGCGCCGTCGTGGCCCGGGCCATCGACGCGGTTGATCGGATCGCAGACGTGAAATCGGTAGAACGGCATCGCAGCAGAATGGCGGGGTCGGTTCGCCCCTGGAATGATGTAGATCAAACCGGCCTTATGTAACCGATCATTCTTTGGATCAGCAAGCTGTTAGCAGCGCTTGATCGGCATCACGTGGAACCCCGTGGACCGGACCGCGGCTTGTCGAACAGCTGATAGTTCAGATGCGCCTTCACCGTCGGCCATTCGGACGCGATGATCGAGTACACCACCGTATCGCGGAGCGTGCCGTTCGGCGCGATCTGGTGACTTCGCAGGATACCATCCTGTTTGGCCCCAAGGCGTTCGATGCCCCGGCGGGACTGGTGATTGAAGAAGTGGGTGCGGAACTCCACCGCAATGCAGTCGAGCTTCTCGAAAGCATGCTGCAACAGCAGCAGCTTGCACTGCGTGTTCAGGCCGGTCCGCTGCACGCGAGGCGCGTACCAGGTTGAGCCGATCTCGACGCGGCGGTTGGGCGCGTCGACGTTCATATAGGTCGTCATCCCGGCGATCCGGCCGTCAGCGTCGCGCACCGTCCACGGCAGCATCGCGCCCTGCGCCAGCAGCGCCAGCCGCCGGGCGATCTCGGCGTCCATCCGCTCTGGTGCCGGAACGGCTGTGTACCAGAGCTTCCACAACTCTCCGTCCTGGACGGCCTCGATCAGTCCGTCACGGTGAGCCGGCTGCAGCGGCTCCAGCGTCGCATGCGGACCACTGAGGGTGACGGGTTCGAGCCAGGACATGAACTTCCTTTCAGACGGCCGGTTCACAACCTTGATCCGTCATTGCGAGGAGCAAAGCGGCGAAGCAATCCAGCGCAATACCCTGAGCCTGGATTGCTTCGCTTCGCTCGCAATGACGATAAGGTCCTGCTGTGCGGTTGTCACTTATTCAAAAAATTCAGCGGCAGACCACCACGCGGCCAGTCCATGGCGATCAATTCGCCTTTGCCGGAGAGCGTAATGTAGGCCGTCTTCAGCTCCGGGCCGCCAAAGGCGATGTTGGTAGTGACGCGGTCGCCGGTCGGCACTTGCTCGACCAGCGAGCCGTCCGGCGCGATCACCGAGATGCAACCTGAGACAAGGGTCGCGACACAGACATTGCCGCCGGCTTCCACCGCGAGCGAGTCGAACATCTGGTAGCCGCCGAGCCCGGCGATCGGTTTACCCTTCTCGCCGCGATAGATCACGTCGCGCGGCTTGAGCGTGCCCGGCGCGGAGAGTTCATAGGCCCAGAGACGGCCGGTCGGCGTCTCGGCCGCGTACATCGTGTTTTCATCCGGCGACAGCCCGATGCCGTTGAGCGGCAGCGTGCCGAACACCTGCTCGGTGATCTCGGTCATGCCGGGCTTGATGTAGTAAGCGGCGCCGACATCCATGTCGCGGGCGCGGCGCTTGCCGAGGTCGGTAAACCACAGACCTCCATGCTTGTCGAAAACCAGATCGTTCGGTCCCTTCAGCGGATGCTCACCGCATGTGTCGAACAGCGTTTCGACCGCGCCGCTCTGCAGGTCGACGCGCTGGATCGAGCCGCCGAGATACTCGTGCGCGGCCGGCGCGCCGGGCATCATCGTGCCGCGCGACGGAAACCAGCCGAAGCCGCCATTATTGCAGATGTACATTTTGCCGTCCGGCCCCAGCGCCGCGCCGTTCGGCCCGCCCGGGATCTTGGCGACGACTTCTTTGCGGCCATCGGGCCAGACGCGCGTCAGCTGCTGGGCGCGAATCTCAACGAGGACCACCGAGCCATCCGGCATCACCACCGGGCCTTCGGGGAACGCGAGATCGGTTGCGAGAACGCGGACGTTGGACATCAATCCTCCCGATGTTTGTTCTTGTTGCAGGGCGGATTTCGAGCCCGTGCGCCGTGACGCACGATGTTAGGCATCTCGGTGCGCGATGCCAAGCCGCGCGCCGAGTTGGAATTCCGTTCAGCGGCAGGCGAGCAGCCGCTGTTACTTCGCGCCGCTCTTCGTATCGGATTTGGCGTCGGGCTTTGCCGGCGATGGATCCTTCGCCGGAGCGGCGGGCTCGGACTTCTTCTGTGTCGCCTGCGATTGGTCGAGCGACTTTTGCAGCGTCGCCACGGAGGCTTTCAGCGCCTCGATCTGACGGTTGGCCGCGTCGAGCTTCTGCTGCTGGTCGAGTCGCGCCTTGTCGAGCGACTTCTGCAGAAATTCGACATTGCTCTGCAGGCAACTGGTGCGGCGCTCCATCGTCTTTTCGGCCGTGCAGATCTCGATGCCCGGCACGTCCTGCGCCAGTGCCGCCCCGCCGCCGAGCAGAGTGGCCACCATCGCCCATCCCATCGTCTTGCCGGTCATCCTGCGCTCCATCCGCGGTTGCGTGACTCCCAGCCAAGCGGCTTTGGTCCAGCGCTGTCAACGTGCACGGCCGCGGCTGATTGCCGGACTCGGCAGGCCATGCGAGGCTTGCGCCATGCAAGAAGCTCCCGCCGAAGAAGAGTGTTTCGTCTATGTGCTCGGCTGTGCGAGCCCAGGCCGTTACCTGACCTATGTTGGCTGGACGCTCGATCTTGACCGACGCCTGGCACAGCATAATGCCGGGACCGGCGCGCGTTCGACGCGCGGGCGTTCATGGGTGCTGATCCACAGCGAGCGCTTCACCAGCCGGCAGGACGCGATGAGCCGCGAATGGCACCTCAAGCGCGATCGTGCGTTCAGACGGAGACTGGTGGCAAAAACCAAAACCTCGAACACCTAGAACGGCGCCGCCAGAGGCCCGATGTTCCGATCTGCGACAGCACGGGTGCCCGATCTTAACGGATCGAACGCGTCCGGAACAAAAGGCGGTCGAATCACTGCGAATCACAAAAAGCGAACCTTCTCCCTCTACATCTCGAAGCGGGATCCGGACGCCGCACAAAATGCGCCGCATGATGAAGGTTGATTGGCTGGATGCCAGGACGAATTCGTTAACGTCGGGCTTCAATGACCGCTGCGCAACATGCCAAGGCGCTGACTCGCCACCGCAGAGGGAAGTCCAACCGGCTGTCCCAGCCTGCGACATCCACCTCCGGCAATCTTAACGAACGGAACGCGATCAGAACAAAGCGCCGACGAATCGGCCGAATCAGCGGCAATTGACAGATCGGAAGCAAGATTTCGGCGAACTCACCGGATGTCAGCACTAAATCTAGATACTCTTTCGCCGAGATACCGCCGCAAGGCGTCGCCATTCGTTAACGGCGCGCCGCAAGTTGCCGCGTTGGCGCAAACGGCTTCGCGCGGCGACTAAGCAAAAATGGATCGAGGGTGGGCCGCGTCAATCACGGCCGCTTCGCAGGCGCATCGCCGGGCGTGGCCGCGCCGCGTGCGGACGCTCAGCTCCGCGGGCGAATGAAGGGCTCGACCGGGCCGTGCACCTTGATGGCCAGCTGGTTGCCGAAACGATCCTTTGCATTGCCGGCGGCGACGCGGATCCAGCCCTCGCTGACGCAGTACTCGATGACGTTGGTCTTTTCCTGCCCCTTGAAGCGAATGCCGACGTCGAGCGCGAGCACCGCTTCGTTGTAGTACGGGCTCGATTCCTCGACGGAGAGGCGATCGGGCAGTTCGATGTTCTGAGTCTGGTCGGTCATAGCAACGTCTCGATTTCTTTGCCGAGCGATTCCGGCGTGGTCGTCGGCGCGTGACGCGATACCACATGGCCCGTCCGATCAACCAGAAATTTGGTGAAATTCCACTTGATGCCGGAGCCGAGCAATCCGCCCTTTTCGCCCTTCAGGAATTTGTACAACGGATGGGCCTGCGCGCCGTTGACATCGATCTTGGCAAACATCGGAAAGCTGACGCCGTAGTTGCGCGAGCAGAATTGTGCGATCTGCGCCTCGTCGCCCGGCTCCTGCGATCCGAACTGATTGCAGGGAAAGCCGAGTACAGAGAAGCCGCGCGCCCCGTATTGCTGCTGGAGCGCCTCGAGGCCCTTGTATTGCGGGGTGAAGCCGCAGGCGCTCGCGGTGTTGACGATCAGCAGCACCTGCCCTTCGAACTGTTTCAGCGAGATTTCCTCGCCGGCCAGCGTCTTCGCCGTGAACTCGTAGATCGATGTCATCGCAACTGCCCTCTCGCCCGTCCTTAACGCACCGGATCGATCGGAGATACGGGCGTGCCGCCCGCTTCGATCGCTTCGCCGGCGAGCAGACACAGATCCTCGCGATAGCGTCCGGCGACCAGTTGCACGCCCACCGGGACGCGCCCAACCAGACCGGTCGACACAGTCAGGCCGGGCAGCCCCATGAACGGAATGCCGACTTGCGGCATCTGAGCGGCCCAGACGCGCCTGAATGAGGTTTCGTCCTTGAGATCGAGCCGCTGCGGGAACGGCAATTCGCCCGACACGGGCATCAGCAGCACCGCGTAGCGCTGGAAGAACAGCTCCCACTCGCGCGTCAAGGTCGCCCGGCGCACCAGCAGCCGCGACAGCGTCGCCGCATCGGTGATCTCGCGGGCGCGATTACCGTTGAGGCAGGCCAGCGCGCCCTCGTCGCCCTCGCGCTCTGCGGCATCGAGCATCGCGCGGTAGCCATCGCCGAGCCAGAACTGCGCCTGCAATTCGGCCGCTTCGCGCAGCGGCGGCGTCTTGTCGATCGGTTCGATAGTCCACCCTGCGGCCTCCAGCCGGCGCCCAGCGTGGAGCACCGCGTCGCGCACCTCCGGCACCACAGCGAGATCGTCCGGCGCGACGCACAGCGCCGCGCGCTTCTCGCGCGGCGCCCCCTGAAGCGGCGCCGGCACCCACCATGGGTCGCGCGCATCGGGCTGCGACAGCGCCGCGAGTGCGAGCCGAAGATCGGCAATGCTCCGCGCAAGCGGGCCCGACACCGCGCTGATCTGCGGACAGATCGCGCGCTCGGGCGACGATGCGTTGTACGCAGCGATACGCCCGAGCGTCGGGCGCAAGCCGTGAACGCCGCAAGCATAGGCCGGGTAGCGGACAGAACCAGCGATGTCGGTGCCGTGCGCAATATGGCCGATGCCGGCCGCCACAGCTGCACCGGCGCCGCCCGACGAACCGCCGGGCGTGATCGACGGATCGCGCGGGTTGAGGGTTTCGCCATGCAGCTTGTTCGATGTGAACCAGCGATAAGAGAACGCCGGCGTGTTGGTGCGGCCGACGATCACCCCGCCGGCCCTCAACAGATTGTCGACCACTGGATTATTCGAGGCCGCAATCAGGTCGCGCTGCAGCGTCACGCCATTGGTTGTGGCGAATCCTGTCTGATCGACATTCACCTTGACGGTGACGGGTACGCCGGCGAGCGGACCAACCTCGTCGCCGCGGTTCAACGCCGCGTCGATCGTGTCGGCCTGCGCCAGCGCGTCCTCGGGGCGGTGATCGATCACCGCGTTGATCGCAGGATTGACCGCGTCGAGACGGTCCAGCGCCGCCTGGGTCGCCTCCCGCGCGGACAATTTGCGCGCCTTGATGAGGCCGGTCAGTTCGGTCGCGGACAGTCGCCAGATGTCTTGCATGTTTCCCCCGATCGACAAGGACTTGATACCGCGCGCTAAGAGGCTGCGCTACCGTCAAATCGATACGGGTCAGTGCCTGTTCCGCGGCATGGCGGGCATGTCGAGCAAGGCTTCGCTGAAGGGGAAATCCAGCACCACGTGGCCGTCTTCGTCGGTAACTTCGAGGCTGGCGCGGATCAGATCCACCTGCGCGGCCTCAGTCTTGACGATCTCCCTGATGGTCGCGCGTGCCACCTCCCAGGCGTGATCCGCATCGCGCAGGTCCTCGCCCTCGGGATCCGGGATCAGCTCAGCCCCAATCCGTGTGTTGAAATAATATCTCGGCATCCAGACTTTCCGTTTCACCTGAGCTGAAAGTGAGGGCGGCATCGGCGATGCGCAACCCTGTTCCCCGCATGGCGCCGTCCCGTACGACCGCCTTGCCGTGCTCGCCTTCCGCCGCAATTGGCTGTAACCAGACCAGATGGCACCAGAAGCAGAGCGCGAGATCCGTCCCGGTCCCAACGGCGCCGCGGCGCCGCTCACGTCGCAGATGCTCGAGGTCGGCGACGGTCATGCGCTGTATGTCGAAATCAACGGTAACGCGGATGGTTCGCCGGCGGTCTATCTGCACGGCGGTCCCGGCAGCGGCTGCCAGCCGGATCACCGCCGATTGTTCGACCCGCAACGCTTTCGCGCCGTGCTGTTCGATCAACGGGGCGCCGGTCGCAGCCGCCCCAAAAGCGCCCGCCAAGCCAACACCCTCCCCCATCTCATCGCCGACATGGAGACGATCCGCACAACGCTCCGCATCGAACGCTGGCTGGTCGTGGGAGGTTCATGGGGAGCAACGCTCGCGCTCGCCTATGCCGAGGCACATCCAGAACGCGTCAGCGGCATTGTACTTCGCGCAACCTTTCTGGGGACACGAGGCGAACTCGAAGCCGCTTTTCTGGAGACGCTCCCGAGATTCTATCCCGAATTGAATACGGACTTTTTGTCGCTGCTTCCGGCGGAGGAGCGCGCGACCCCGCTCGATGCATACTGGCGCCGCATTCTCGATCCGGATCCGAAGATTCATGGCCCCGCCGCGCGTGCATGGGGTGAGACGGAGTCGATCCTGTCGCAAATAGCGCCGAAGCGGACCCGGCTCGATCCATCGAGTACGAATGACGGCCGGCCGTTGCCGGCGACGCCTTATATGGAAGCGCACTACTTCGTCCACGACTGCTTCATGCGCCCGGACCAACTCGTGGCCGAAGCCAGCCGACTGGCCGGCATCCCCGGCATCATCGTTCAGGGCCGCTACGATCTGCTGTGCCCGCCCGCGACCGCCCATCGGCTGATCGCGAACTGGCCGGACGCGGAGTTGCGCACGATCGATGCCGCCGGGCATCTCCTCTACGACCCAGGCGTCCGCGACGCCGTGATCGCTGCGATCAACGACGTCTCCGATCGGATTGATCGTTCGCGCTGAGCCTCAGCCGCGATAGATCGGCGCGCCTGCTGGAGAGCCGGTGGTGCCGCCGTCGACGAAGATTTCCACGCCCTGAATATGCGCCGCATCGTCGGATGCCAGGAATAGCACCGTCTTGGCGATGTGTTCCGGCTCGGCAATCCGACCGAGCGGCGTCGCAGCCGCGATGCGGCCTTCGAGCACCGCCATCGCCTCGTCGGTCGGCGCAGCGCCCTTCCAGATCGGCGTACGTGCACCTCCAGGCGCGACGACATTGACGCGGATGTTGCGAGGCGACAGTTCGGACGCCATGACGCGCGCCATGCCGCGCAGCCCGGCCTTGCTGGCCGCATAGGCCGAGTAGCCTGGATTGCCCAAGACTGCGATCACCGAGCTGTTGAGAATGATCGAAGCGCCGTCATTCAGATAAGGTAGTGCCGCCTGCACGGTGAAGAACGGCGCGGTGAGGTTGGTGCGGATGACTTGCTCGAATGCCGCGAGCGTCGTTGCGCCGAGCGGGGTCGAGCCAGGGATTCCGGCATTCGCGAACAGGATGTCGAGCTTGCCAAACCTTTCGGCGGCTTGCGCCGCGACGCGCTCCAGCGCCGAGACATCGTTGACATCCGCCTCCACCGCCAACGCAGCACTGCCCAACTCCTCGGCCGCCGCCTTGAGCCGGGCCGCATCCCGGCCGGTGATGGTGACCTGAGCGCCCTCTGCGACAAACAGCTTCGCCGTCGCCAGACCGATGCCGCTGTTGCCACCTGTGATCAATGCCGTCTTGCCCGCCAGCCTCATAACGTCCTCGCTCTGGTTGCATAATGAAACTATTTGCGATGTACGCCACTGGTTTTATATTGCAACCACACAAGCGCGTGATCAGCGAGCTGCCGGATGGTGAAGCGAACCAGTTTCGAGAGAGATCCCTGCCCGATCGCGCGGGCGCTCGACGTCATCGGTGACTGGTGGTCGCTGTTGATCGTCCGGGAAGCGCTCTTCGGCGTCCGGCGCTTCAGCGAATTTCAAAGCAAACTGGGAATGGCCAAGAATATCCTCGCGAGCCGGCTGCGCACGCTGGTGGAGCATGGCCTTCTCCGGATCGAGCCGGCTTCGGACGGCAGCGCCTACCACGAGTATTTACTGACACCGAAGGGCCGGGGAATTTTCCCGGTCCTAGTCGCCCTGCGGCAGTGGAGCGAAGAGTTCGACGCCCACACCGACGAAATCGCGACCGTCCTAGTGGATCGCAACAGCGGCCGCCCAGTAAAGAAGCTTGAGCTGCATGCCGAAGACGGCCGGCTGCTTGCGCCAGGCGACACCACCTTACAGCCCCGATCCCCTGTCAAATCGAAAAAATCCGGGACGCGCGGCAGCGCTCCGCCGCGCTAGACTCAGGAGACGTCCACGATGCCACTCGTCGCTCAGGGTATGCTGCTGACCTCGATGGATATCGACGCCGAGAACGAAGCCGACTTCAACCGTTGGTACGACCGCGAGCATCTCGCCGAGCGGGTCGCGATTGACGGTTTTCTCGAAGCCCGCCGCTACGTGGCGCAGGACGCGTCACCAAAGTATCTGGCACTCTATGCCACGAGCACTTTCGACGTATTGAGCAGCGCGACCTACCGCACGGCACTCGCCAATCAAACCGACTGGTCCAACCGTAACATCGCCAAATTCAAGAATATGATCCGCGGCGTCGCGCGGATCACCGCAAGCTATGGCCAGGGCCGTGGTGGGGTGGTTGGGGTGGTGCGCATTCGCCCGCGGTTGGACAATCGGGACACACTGCGCGCGGCGATTGTCGGCCAGCGCGATCTTGTTTCGCGGGACGGACTGATTTCGATGCACCTGCTGGAAAACGATCCGGACCTGTCGCGGCCGCTGACCGACCCTCCGGGCGTCGCCAGTCCCGGGGCGTCGGACTGGTTCGTGGTAATCGAAGGCACGGATACGGCCGCCGTCAGAACTGCTATGATCGAACGGTTCGAAAGCACCATCGGCGCGGAGCTGATCTCCACGGGTGTGTATACGTTGCTGTGGGATCTGGCGAAGAGCGACCTCGCAACGTCCTGAGATTGCGCTCTTCGGCCGCCGTTCGAGAGACTGCCTTCCTGCCGGGCAATCGTGCGCTCGAGCAACCTTCATCCAGCCATCACAGCTTTGCGATAGCCGTCGTTCGGAACCCTTTCCCAACTTGCGCGTCAATTCAGCTCGCCGATCTCGGCCGGCCGCCTGGCCGGCAACGACGTGTTGACAAGCTTCCGCTCCCGGACGGAAATGCACGCGAGGCTCCCTCGCACCGAATGACAGACAAGCACATGAACCCCGTCAAAGCGCTCGAACAACACGACCAGGCCGTCTGGCTCGATTTCCTTGCCCGCGGCTTCATCGCCAAAGGCGACCTCAAGAAGCTGATCGACGAAGATGGGGTGAAGGGAGTGACCTCGAACCCGTCGATCTTCGAAAAGGCGATCGGCTCTTCAGACGAATACGATGGAGCGATTGGCGCCGCCCTGAAGCAGGGCGACCGTTCGGTCGGCGAATTGTACGAAGCGCTCGCGGTTGAAGACATCCAGCACGCCGCTGACGTGCTGCGGCCGACCTACGACCGGCTCGAAGGCCGTGACGGCTTTGTCAGCCTCGAAGTGTCTCCCTATCTGGCGCTCGATACCAAGGCGACGATCATCGAGGCTGAGCGGCTTTGGAATGCCGTGAAGCGCGAAAACCTGATGATCAAGGTGCCGGCGACCCGCCAGGGGTTGGCCGCGATCAAGCACCTCATTTCGAAAGGCATCAGCGTCAACATTACGCTGCTGTTTTCGCAGCAGGTCTACCGCGACGTCGCCGAGGCTTACCTGTCAGGTCTCGAAGCGTTGATTGCGGGGGGCGGCGATCCGGCGCGTGTCGGCAGCGTGGCAAGCTTCTTCGTCAGCCGCATCGACAGCGCGGTGGACAAGCAACTCGACGACAAGATCACGCAAGCCAACGATCCGGAAGAAAAGGCTCGGCTGGAGAAGCTGAAGGGCAAAGTGGCGATCGCCAATGCCAAGCTCGCTTATCAGGACTTCAAGCGCCTTTTCTCCGGCGATCGCTGGGCGAAGCTGGAGGTGTGCGGAGCCAAGCCGCAACGGCTGCTGTGGGCATCGACCGGCACCAAGAACAAGGCCTATAGCGACGTCCTCTATGTCGAGGAGCTGATCGGTCCTCACACGGTGAACACCGTGCCACCGGCCACGCTCGACGCGTTTCGCGATCACGGCAAGCCGCGCGACAGTCTGGAAGAGCACGTCGACGATGCGCGCGACGTCCTGAAGAACCTTGAGAACGCCGGCATCTCGCTGCAGAGCATCACCGAGACGCTCGTCACCGAAGGCCTCCAATTGTTCGCGGACTCGTTCGACAAGCTGCTCGGCGCTGTCGCCTTCAAGCGCAACACCGTGCTCGCCGGTCAGGTCGACACTCAAAAGCTTGCCCTCCCGGCTGATCTCGACAAGTCAGTGAAGGAGCATGCCGATGACTGGCGAAAGACCGGCAAGATCCGGCAGGTCTGGGATTTCGAAAAATCGGTATGGACGGAAACGGACGAGGATAAGTGGCTCGGCTGGCTGAACAGCGCAAAAGCCGAAAAGGCGAAGCTCGCCGACTACACGGACTTCGCAAAGTGGGTGAAGGCGCGCGGGTTCACGGACGCCGTCGTGCTCGGCATGGGTGGATCGAGTCTCGGCCCCGAGGTCCTGGCTGAAACTTTCCCGCAGCAAAGCGGCTTTCCGAAGCTGCACGTGCTCGACTCCACAGATCCGGCGCAAGTGCGGACCCTCGAACACAACGTGACGCTCGGCACCACTCTGTTTATCGTATCGTCCAAATCCGGCGGCACGACCGAGCCGAATGTGATGAAGGACTACTTCCTGTCGCGGGTCGGCGAGACCGTCGGCGCCGACAAGGCAGGACAACACTTCGTCGCCGTGACCGATCCGGGCTCGTCGATGGAAAAAGTCGCGACCGAGCAAAAATTCGCGCGCATCTTCCATGGCGATCCGACGATTGGCGGCCGCTACTCGGTTCTGTCGCCGTTCGGCATGGTACCAGCCGCCGCGGCCGGGCTCGACCTCGGCAAGCTCCTCGACTTGACGCTGACGATGGTGCGATCGTGCGGGCCGGACGTGCCACCGAGCGAGAATTCCGGCGTTCAACTCGGTCTCGCGATGGGATGCGCCGGACTTGCGGGACGCGACAAGGTGACGATCACCTCATCAAAGGCGATCGCAGACTTCGGCGCTTGGGCCGAACAGTTGATCGCCGAGTCCACCGGCAAGGATGGCAAAGGACTGATCCCGATCGACGGCGAGCCTCTCGCCGAGCCGGCCGCCTACGGCAAGGATCGACTGTTCGTCGATCTTCGCGTCGAAGGCGAGAACGATGCCGCGCATGACGCGAAGCTGGCGGCTCTCGAAGCCGCCGGGCATCCGGTGGTGCGGATCGTCCTGAAGTCGCCGGACCATATCGGCCAGGAGTTCTTCCGCTTCGAACTCGCCACTGCGGTGGCCGGCGCCATCCTGGGGATCAATCCGTTCAATCAACCCGACGTCGAATCCGCCAAGATCAAGACCCGCGAACTCACCGCGGCATTTGAAAAGTCCGGCGCGCTGCCGGCGGAGAAGCCGGCGATGTCGACGGCCGACGTCGATCTCTACACCAGCGAGTCGAACGCAGCAGCGCTGCGCCAGGCCGGCGCGAACGGCACGCTGGAGTCGTGGATCAAGGCTCATCTGTCACGCGCACAGGCGGGCGACTACGTCGCTCTGCTCGCCTACATCGAGCGGGACGCGTCGCATATCGCGGCGCTGCAGGGCATGCGCCTTGCTGTTCGCGATCGCCGACACGTCGCGACCTGCGCCGAGTTCGGCCCCCGCTTCCTGCACTCGACCGGACAAGCCTACAAGGGCGGACCGGATAGCGGCGTGTTTCTGCAGATCACCGCCGACGATGCGCAGGATCTTCCTGTGCCCGGTCAGAAGGCGAGCTTCGGCGTGATCAAGGCGGCGCAGGCGCGCGGCGATTTCGACGTGCTGACCGAACGCGGTCGGCGGGCGCTGCGGGTTCACCTCAAGGGTGATCTCACAAGCGGGCTGAAGGCTCTCGATGCTGCCGTTCGCGCAGCATTGAACTGACGAACGACTGACAACGAGGCTGCGCAATCAAGCGCAGCCCGGACACAAGCTGGAGACCTCGGCATGCAGCTCGGCATGGTCGGCCTCGGACGAATGGGCGGCAATATCGTTCGTCGCCTCATGAAAGATGGCCACCAAGCCGTGGTGTATGACCGGGATCCGGCAGCTGTCGAAGCTTTGGTGAAGGAAGGCGCAACCGGCGCCAGTAGTCTTGAAGATCTTGTCGGCAACCTCGGCGCGCCGCGTGCCGTGTGGGTGATGCTGCCGGCGGGTCACATCACCGAGACCACGATCGAACAACTCGGCAAGCTGCTCGGCGCCGACGACGCGATCATCGACGGCGGCAACACCTTCTGGCAGGACGACATCCGCCGCGCCAAGACGCTGCGCGAAAAGTCGATCGCCTATGTGGACGTTGGCACCTCGGGTGGCATCTGGGGCTTCGAGCGCGGCTACTGCATGATGATCGGTGGCGACAAGAAGATCGTCGATCGGCTCGATCCGATCTTCGCGACCTTGGCCCCCGGCATCGGCGACATCCCGCGCACGCCCGGTCGCGAGGATCGCGACCCCCGCGTCGAGCAGGGCTACCTCCACGCCGGCCCGGTCGGCGCCGGTCACTTTGTGAAGATGGTCCATAACGGCATCGAATATGGACTGATGCAGGCTTATGCTGAAGGTTTCGACATTCTCAAGAATGCGAATATCGACGCGCTGCCGAGCGAGCATCGCTTCGATCTCGACATCGCCGACATCGCCGAGGTGTGGCGACGCGGTAGCGTCATTCCCTCCTGGCTGCTCGACCTGACGGCTTCGGCGCTGGCTCGGAATGTCGAACTCGACAGCTACTCCGGCTTTGTCGAGGATTCCGGCGAAGGCCGCTGGACCATCAATGCCGCGATCGATGAAGCCGTGCCGGCCGAGGTGCTGACCTCGGCGCTGTTCGCCCGCTTCCGCTCGCGCAAGGAACATACTTTCGCCGAGCGGATTCTCTCCGCGATGCGCGCGGGCTTCGGCGGCCACAAGGAGCCGCAGCAGCATCCCGACGCCGCCCATCAGGCCGCGCCGCAACAGAAGCTGAAACCGACATCGGAGCGTGCGTGACCAGTCAGCCCAATGCGCAGATCCCTGACGGCTGCGCTTTCGTCATCTTCGGCGTAACCGGCGACCTCACCCACCGTCTGGTGATCCCGGCTCTATACAATCTCGCCGAAGCCAATCTCCTGCCGGAGAAGTTCTGCGTCGTCGGCATCACTCGTAAGGAGATGTCGAGCGAAGATCTGCGCGCCAGCCTGATGCACGGCCTGCGGAAATTCGCGACCCGGCCGGTGAACGAAGAGATCGCCGATAAGCTGCTGTATTGCGTCACGGCAGTCAGCGCCGACCCGTCCGAACGAGCGTCGTTCGACCGGCTGCGCGAACGGCTCGAGAAGCTGGAGGCCAACCGCAACACCGGCGGCAACCGGCTGTTCTATCTCGCGACGCCGCCGGACGCCTTCGCGCCGATTTCGACCGAACTCGGCCGCGCAGGTCTTCTGAAGGAAGAAGGCGGCGCATGGCGACGGCTGGTGGTCGAGAAGCCGTTCGGCACCGACCTCGCCTCCGCCAAGGCCCTCAACGATCATCTGCTCAGCATCGTCAGCGAGCATTCGCTGTACCGGATCGATCACTACCTCGGCAAAGAGACGGTGCAGAACATCCTGGTGCTGCGTTTTTCCAACGGCATGTTCGAGCCGATCTGGAATCGCGAACATATCGATCACGTGCAGATCACCGTCGACGAAAAGCTCGGCGTGGCCCACCGCGGCAGTTTCTACGACAAGACTGGCGCGCTCCGCGACATGGTGCCGAACCACCTCTTCCAGCTGCTGTCGCTGGTGGCGATGGAGCCGCCGTCTCACTTCAACGCTCATTCGGTGCGTTCGGCGAAAGCCGAAGTACTGGCTGCGATCCAGCAGCAGAGCGAAGAAGAGGCGCTGCAGAATTCCGTCCGCGGCCAGTACACTGCCGGCACGGTCGGCGACACCGAGATCGGCGACTATCGCAGCGTCGAGGACGTCGACCCCGCCAGCACGACCGAGACCTATGCGGCGCTGAAGCTGACGATCGATAATTGGCGCTGGGCCGGCGTACCGTTCTATCTGCGCACTGGGAAGGCGCTCGGGGCGAAGCGAACCGAGGTGGCGATCAAGTTCAAGCAGGCGCCGTTCGCGATGTTCCGCTGCACGCCGATCGAGGAATTGTCTCAGAACTACCTGGTCATCGGCATCGAGCCGGTCGAAGGCATCGCCCTGCAGTTCAATACCAAGATCCCAGGGCCGACGATCGCCATCGACGGCGTCGAGATGACGTTCCGCTACAAGGATTACTTCAAGGTCGCGCCCAGCAACGGCTACGAAACCCTGCTGCACGATTGCATGATCGGCGACAACATCCTGTTTCAGCGCGCCGACGGCGTCGAAGCCGGCTGGCAGGCCGTTCAGCCGTTCCTCGATGCCTGGGACAAAGCCGGGGCTGAAGGCCTGCAGAGCTACCCGGCCGGCAGCAACGGCCCGGAAGAAGCCGAAGCTCTGTTGAAACGTGACGGCCGCAACTGGCGGGAGCCGAGCTAGTGCAGGCCGGCGATCACCGCCAGATCGTCGTCGCGACGGACGCCGAAGCGCTGGCGCGGTTAGCGGCCCAGCGCCTGATCGCACGGATCGCCCTGCACCATGATCGGCCGGGGATCTGCCTGACCGGCGGCTCCGGCCCGCAGCGGATGTTCGAACTGCTCGCAACCGAGTTCGAAGACCGTATCCCGTGGTCGCACGTTCACTGGTTCATCAGCGACGAGCGCGTCGTGTCGTTCGACGATCCGCTCAGCAATATGGGGACCGCGAAGCGAGTGTTGCTCGACGGGCGAGCGCCTGCCGCCAACATCCATGCCATTCCGGCCAGCACCGGAGCCGACCCGGACGAGGTTGCACGCAGCTACGAACGTGAATTGAAGGACTTCTACGGTTCGGCAACTCTCGATCCGGCGCGTCCGCTGTTCGACCTCGTACTCGGCGGCGTCGGGCCTGACGGCCACACCGCTTCCCTGTTTCCCGGCTGGCCGCAGCTTGCCGTTCGCGATCGTTGGGCGGCTGGCGTGGACAAGGCACATGTCGAGCCGTTCGTGCCGCGTGTCACCCTCACCTTTCCGGCGCTGGCGTCGTGCAGCGAAATGCTGTTCCTGGTCCATGGCGCGAGCAAGCGTAATATCCTCGAGCAAGTGTTCGGCGGCGAAGATCTGCCGGCGGGCAAAGCACGGTCGAATGGCGAAACGGTTTGGCTGATCAGCCAGGACGCGCTGCCGGAGAGCCTCCGTGACCGCTGACGTCGCACCTCGGGCGTTGATCGTGATGGGCGTGTCTGGCTCCGGTAAGACGACTATCGGCAAGGCACTCGCGGACCGACTCGGCTGGACCTACGAAGACGCCGACGATTTTCATCCGCCCGCCAACGTCGCCAAGATGAGCGCGGGCCATCCGCTCACCGACGACGACCGCTGGCCGTGGCGGCGCGCAATCGCGGCCGAGATCGACAAGGTTGCCGATCGCGGCGGCTACGTCGTCTTCGGATGCTCGGCCCTGAAGCGAAGCTATCGCGATGTCCTGGTCCACGGCCGGGCCGATACGCGGATCGTCTATCTCGACGGCAGCCGGGAAACGATCGCGCGCCGGATCGCGGCGCGGCGTCATCACTTCATGCCGCCCGGCCTTCTGGACAGTCAGTTCGCAACGCTCGAGCCGCCCGGCGCCGAGGAGAATCCGATCGTTGTCGGCATCGACGTCCCGGTCGCGCAAATCGTGGACGGCATCGTGGCGCAACTTCCAAGAGCTCAAGCCCATCGATCTGCCGTGGAGCCTACCTGATGTCCCGCATCCGCCTGGTGATTTCCGATGTCGACGGCACGCTCGTCACCTCGGACAAACGTTTGACGGATGGCGCTCGCGCTGCGGTGGCAAAGCTGAAGGCCGCTGGGATCGGCTTCACATTGACCAGCAGCCGTCCACCGGTCGGGATGCGACTGTTCAGCGAACCGCTCGACATCACCTTGCCGATGGGTCCCTTCAACGGAAGCTCGATCGTCGATCCGTCGCTCGCTGTGATCGAACAGCATCTCATTCCGGCGGACGCGGTGACCAAGAGCATCGCGCTGCTCGATCGCTACGGGATCGACATTTGGATCTTCACCAACGATAATTGGTACATCCGTCGGGACGATGGCAAATACGTGCCGCACGAACAGCGCACCATTCAGTTCGATCCCACCCAGACCGACGACCTGACCCCGCTGATCGGAAAGGCGTGCAAGATCGTCGGCGCCAGCCCCGACTTTGCCTTACTTGAGCGCTGCGAAACGGAATTGCAGAACGAGCTCGGGGAGAGCGCGCTCGCGGCCCGTTCCCAAGACTACTATCTGGATGTGACGCCGCCGGGACAGAGCAAAGGCACCTTCGTCCAGGCAATGTCGAAGCGACTCGAAATTCCCGCGGAATCGATTGCCACGCTCGGCGACATGCAGAACGATCTGCCGATGTTCAAGGTCAGCGGGTTGCCGATCGCGATGGGCAACGCCACCGCCGACGTCAAGAAGTTCGCCAAGCACGTCACCGGAACGAACGAAGAGGACGGGTTTGCTGCGGCGATCGATTTCATTCTCGCCCGCAACGCCGACTGAACACCCAACTACTGCGATCGCTGAACGGCGGGTTTCTTGCCGCACTCGGCCATTGCGGCGCTGAGATTGTCGGCCGTAACGACGACGGCGATGTGCGTCAACGCCTGCGGATAGTTACCGGTCTGCCGGCGGGCTTCCGGGTCGTATTCCTCGGCAAGAAGACCGACATCGTTGGCGACACCGACGACCCGGTCGAACAGCTCTTTCGCATCGTCGATCCGGCCAGCCAGCACATAGGCGTCCGCCAGCCAAAGACTGCACGCGAGAAACGCGCCTTCGATCGGGAGCGGCTGGTCGGGCGTCTCGCGCGGATCGTGTCGCAGCACGAAGCCGCGATGCATCAAATGCGTCTCGATCGCTGCGATCGTACCACACATCCGCGGATCGTCCGGCGCCAGGAAGCCCACCGCAGGAAGCAGCAGCAGGCTGGCGTGGAGCCCGGCGGCGCCGGCGGGCTCGACGAACCACTTCTGCTTCGTATAGAAGCCCTAGGCGCAAACAACCCGAAGAATGTGATAGCG
>NZ_JBMDXE010000388.1:0-9378 GCF_048594845.1 Rhodopseudomonas sp.
AGAATCTGGCCCTGCTCGTTAAATTTGACGACGCAGCCGGTGTTGATGTTCGGGAACAGCCACTCGTCGACCGGCAGCCGCTTGCCCATGCGGCGGCGGAAGTCCGGCATACGCCAGGCGAGATCGAGCGCCGGCGAACGCATGCCGACCAGCGCCAGCCAGTAGTTGCCGTCCGAGGCGAGATTGATGTTGTCCGGATAGCCCGGCAGATTGTCCATCACCACCTCGACGGTGCCGGACTTCGGCCCGTCGAACCAATAGCGCTTGATCGAACAGCCGAAGGTTTCGGCGAACAGGATCGACTGCCCGTCACTGGCGATGGCGATGCCGTTGGGGAATTTCAGCCCGCGTAGCACGGTGCGCGTGGTGTTGGTGTTGGGATCGTAGCAGATGATGCGGCCGTTGCCGCGGGCCTCAAGGCCGTCGACCGGCCACTCGTCCATCTCGTAGCGCACCGTGGCTTCCGAGAAAAAGATGCGGCCGTCGTCGGCGATGTCGAGGTCGTCGGCGAGCCGCAGCCGGCTGTCGTCATTAACTGACCACAGGCTGCGGTTGGTCTCGTCGGTCGCCTTCTCGACCTTGCCGTCCGGCGCGATGCGATACAGCCCCATGCCGCCGATGCAGCAATACAGGTTGTCGTTGCGGTCGAACGCCATACCGAGCGGCTGGCCGCCGATATGCGCGAACACCTCCATGCGCGAATAGTCCGGCGCATAGAACTTCATGATATCGCCGTGGCGCGAGCCCGCATAAAGATTGTCGTGGCGGTCGAGGATCACGTCCTCGGGCGCCTCGATCTTGCCGAGGCCGATCAGCGACACGTCGCGCAGCTTGTCGTTCTGCTCGAACGGCCCGCCTTGGCCGATCTCGGTCGGCGGCGGCGGCGGCAGATAGTGATAGGCCGGCGCGACATAGACCTTGCTGATGATGCGGTTGCGGTTCTTCAGCCAGCGGATGTCGATCATCGCGGCGACCAAGAGGATCGACGCCAGTACCATGCGGTTATAGCCGCCGCGCACCGACAGCGTGGTCAGGCCGTTGGTGATCAAGAGCACGATCAGCGTGCCGGCCAGCGCCTTGGCGACCGAGCCCTTGCCGCCGCCGAGCGTGATGCCGCCGAGCACGGTGGCGGTCAGCACCGTGACTTCGAGGCCGATGCCGACGTCGCCGCCGACGGTGCCGAGCCGGGCTGCGAAGAACAGCGCGCCGATCGCCGTGAGCGCACCGCTGGCGACGTAGCACAGCGCAATGGTGCGGCGGACCGGGATGCCGGAATTATACGCCGAGCGCCGCGAGCCGCCGATCGCGGTGATGTGCCAGCCTGGCCGCAGCCGGGTCAGGAAGATGTGGCCGAAGATTGCCACCAGGACGTACAGCAGTGCCACGCTCGGAATGCCGAACACGTCACCGCCGCCGAGGAAGTCCCACAGTGGAAAGTCAGGCATCGACGAGGCGATCTTGACCGAGTTGCCGACCAGCAGCAGATCGTAGGCGGAGCGGAAGATGATCAGCGTGATCAACGTGGTGATGAAGGCGCGCAGCCGCAGATAGCCGATCAGGATGCCGTTGATGCTGCCGAGCAGCGCGCCGCAGGCGATGGTGGCGACGATCACCGCCGGCACCGGCCAGTTCAGCACGTTGAGGCAGTACAGCGCGCAGAAATCGCACAGCGCGAACATCGAGCCGACCGACAGGTCGATGCCGCCGACGATCACCACCAGCGCAATGCCGAGCACGACGAAGCCGATCTCGCCGGCCTGACGCGCGGTGTCGCCGAGCGACGCGGGCGACAGGAAGCCCGGAATCGCATTGCTGAGCGCGATCGCCACGACGATCAGCACGATCATCGGGATCGCGGTTTCGGTCCAGCGCTTCGACAGGATTTCGCCGAGCAGATGATCCGGCCAGTAGCGCGACTTGAATTTGACGAGGGCTTCTTGCATGGGACCTGCTGAACTGGACTGTCGCCGACGTGCGGGCGCGCGCGCCCGCGGCAGCCGCCCGCAGCACGCGGGCGGCGCCGTGTTCGATGCTGGCGTGCGTTACTTCTTCAGGTCGCTGAGATTCCAGCACGCCGTCTGGGTGTCGGCGTTCTCCTTGGTGATCGGGATCAGCGTCGTGTAGATCGAGCCCTTGACGTCGCCGGGCTTGACGCCGGACGACAGCAGCCATTTGATCATCGCCGCCATGTCGGCGGCCTGGATCGGCACGTCGTAGCTGAGATTGAGATCGAACGCGCCGGACTTCACCAGCTCGCAGGCGCCCTTGCGCTCGCCGCCGCCCGAGGTGGCGACGAACACCTTGCCGGTGAGCCCCGCCTCCTTCACCGCCGCGGCGGTGCCGATGTCCATGCCGTCCCAGAAGCCGACGATGCCGCACAGATCCGGGTTCTGCTTCAGCACCGTCTGGGTGATCGCCTTGGCCTTTGCGGCGTCCCAGTCGGCCGCCTGCGACGACACCACCTTGATGTTCGGATTCTTGGCCAGCACGTTCTCGACGCCCTTGAGCGTGTAGGCCGAGGTCGCCGCCGACAACGCGCCCTGCACGATCGCGATCTTGCCGGACTTGCCCTCGCAGGCCTTCACCACCGCCTCGGTGGCGCGCTCGCCGACCTCGATCCAATTGGCGCCGACGAAGGCCGAGCTGCGATACACCGAGCCCATGTTGATCTGGATGATGAAGATGCCTTCCTTCTCGGCGCGCTGCAGCAGCTTGGCGTAGGTCTGCACGTCGGGATTGTGCACGATGATCGCGGCCGGCTTCTCCGAGATCAGCGTCGTCAGAGCCTGCGCGCCGGCGCTGGTGCTCCAGTTCGGATCGCGCACGATCACCTTCATGCCGAACGGCTCGAGCTCGCGCTTGACGCCGGCGAACCAGCCTTCGGTGAGGTCGAAATTCATCGCCACCGGAATGTAGGCGACGGTCTTGCCGGCCAGCGCCGCCTTGAACGGCCCCTGGAACGGCTCGTCGAGCCCCTGCTGCGCGCGCGCCGGCAGTGCGAGCGCTGCCACCGCCGTCGCGGCGGCGATCAGTCGCAATGCAGTGCGCTTCAGTTGAACCGACATGGTCACCTCCCTTGGTCCCTGGTGTTCGCCCGGCGTTGCTCGCCGTGGCTTTTTGGATTCGTCAGATGTCACCCTGCTGGGCGGTCTCCTCGTTGCGCGGATTGAGGAAGGAGTCGGCGATCACCGCGATCAGCAGCACGACGCCCTTCACCAGATTCTGCCCCGAGTAGGAGACGTCCATGATCGTCATGCCGTTGAGCATGGTGCCGATCAGCAGCGTGCCGATCACCACGTTGAGCACGCCGCCGCGGCCGCCCGACAGGCCGATGCCGCCGAGCACCACGACCAGGATGACGTCGTAGATCATCGTCGAATTGAAGATGCGGGTCGGCATGCTGTTGACCGACGAGGCCATCACCAGGCCGGCGAAGCAGCCGATCAACGCCGCCAGCACGTATTGCAGCACGATGATCGGCCGCGTCGGAATGCCGGTGACGCGTGCGGTGTTCGGATTGTCGCCGACCGCATAGATATAGGCGCCGGGCCGCGTGCTGCGCAGCAGGAACGCGACGGCCAAGCAGGCCAAGCCGAACACGATGATCGGCAGCGGCACGCCGAGCAACTGTCCCTGCCCGAGCCACTCGAAGCCCTGCATGCCGGGGCTCCATTGCACGACATCGAGCTTGAACAGCGCCGCCTGGCCGAAGCCGGCGAGAAACAGTCCGCTCGCCAGTGTCGTGAATAGCGCCGGCACTTCGGCATAGGCAATCAGCCAGCCGTTGAACACGCCGAAGGCGAGCGACAACAGCAGCGCCATCGACAACGCGAATGGCAGCGAGCTGCCGTCCTGCACCATCTGCAGCACGAGGCCGGGCGGCACCGCGAGCACGGCGATCAGCGAGATGTCGATGCCGCGCCCGATCACCACGATCGCCATCGCGAGGCCGAGAATGCCGAGAACGGACACGTTCTGCAGCAGCGTCAGCATATTCGCTGTGGTGAAGAATCCCGGCAGAAACAGAACGAAAGCGACAAACATGACGGCAAAAATGCCGAGCACGATGCCCTGCTGACTAACCCGACTGAGCGCCATCCCAAGCCTTGCTTCTTTTTGTTACCCGATCCTCCCCCGTCTTTTTACTAATTGCAAGACGAAATGCCGCACACTAACAGCTCGCGCGTTTGTGCGCCGCACTGACAACCTTTCGCCAATGCGAACTAATCATTGCGTGATGATGGCGGAGACGGCAATCGGAGGTTGGCGGTGAGTGGAGAGTGCGCGTCATCGCGAGGAGCGAAGCGACGACGCAATCCAGCGCCGCGGTACGCGGCGCTGGATTGCGTCGCTTCGCTCGCAGTGACGCAAACGCGAAGCCTCACGAACCTTGATACTTGTATAAACGTTCGTCATGGCCGGGCTTGTCCCGGCCATCCACGCCCTTCCTGCGGTGCCGTTAGCAAGGCGTGGACGCCCGGCACAAGGCCGGGCATGATGTGGATAGGCAGATTCAAATGAGCGAATTCTCGGCCTCGACGAGATAGCAGCGCTGCCAACTACACCGTCGGCAAAATCGAAAACCGCTCGCCCGCGTGCCGCTGTGCCAGCATCTCAGCGCTGGCGTCTTCCATCACCACCACAGTGTCAACGCGCGCGGCCGAGGGGCCGCGGTGGGAGGCTTTGATCATGTCGGCCACAACACCGTCTTCGCCGGCCAGCAGCGCTTCGACGCTGCCGTCGCGGCGATTGCGGACCCAGCCTTCGAGGCTGCTCGCCTGCGCCGTCGTCGCCACCCAGGCGCGATAGCCGACGCCCTGGACGCGGCCGCGGATCATGACGTGGCGGACGACCGTGCTCATTCGCGCGCAAGCCCGAGAAATTGCGCCTCGCGCTCTTCGACCAGGTCCGAACGCGTGACGCGATTCATCAGCTCGGCGGTCGCGAGCCCGCTGAGTTGCTTCGGCGCGGCGCCGGCGCGAATGGCGGACAGCGTCTTGTGCACCGCCTCGGTCGCCGCCGCGATCGGCGCGTGGCCCTGCACGGCGATGCGCGCGCGCTGGGCGGTAAGATAGTCCCAGTCGGCAAGCTCAGCCCTCGGACTGCCGAGGATCAGCGGCAGCGTCGTCGCGGCGCTGATGGCGGCGAGTTGGTCGCGCGTCTTCACGCCGGTGAAGAACAGCGCATCGACACCCGCGGCTTCATAAGCAACCGCGCGCGCGATCGCATCGTCGAGCGAGCTAATTGCGCAGGCGCCGGTGCGGCCGACGATCACCAGCGACGGATCGAGCCGCGCATCGAGCGCCGCCTTGATCTTGCCGAGCCCCTCCTCGCGCGAGATCAGTTGCGGCTTCGCCTCGCCGTACGCCTGAGGCAGCAGCGTATCTTCGATGGTGAGGCCGGCGGCGCCGGCGGCTTCGAGTTCCTGCACGGTGCGGCGCACGTTTAGCGCGTTGCCATAGCCGTGGTCAGCGTCGACCAGCACCGGCAGCGCCGCTGCGCGGCTCATCCGCCGCATCTGCTCGGTCAGTTCGGTGAGCGTGATCAGCGCGATGTCAGGGTCGCCGAGGATCGCCAGCGAGGCCACCGAACCGCCGAACATCCCGAGCTCAAAGCCGAGATCATCGGCGATCCGGATCGAGATCGCGTCGTAGACCGACGCGGGGCGCACGCAAACCGATCCGTTGAGGATCGAGCGCAGCGCACCGCGGCGGTCGCGCCAGGCCATGGCGCTTACGCAAATTCCATGATCACCGCGTCGACGGCAAGCGTGGCGCCAGCGGCGGCGTGGATCTTCTTGATCTGGCCGTCGCGCTCGGCGCGCAGCACGTTCTGCATCTTCATGGCCTCGACCACGGCGAGCGTCTCGCCGGCCTTGACCTCCTGGCCTTCGGTCACAGCGATCGAGACAACGAGGCCCGGCATCGGGCACAGCACCTTCTTGCCGGTGTCAGCCTTGTCGCCTTCCTTCATCCAGCGCGCGGCGGTGGCCTCGCGCTCGGTGAAGACGTTGACGGCGACCTCGTAACCCTGGTGCGCCAGCCGGAAGCCGTTCGGAATGGCGCGGACCTGCATCGCCACCGGATGGCCGTCGAGCGTGCCTTCCCACACCGGCTCGCCCGGGATCCACGACGACAGCAGCTGATGCGCCGCGCCGAGCGAGCCGTCGGCTTCGACGAAGCGTACCACAAAACCTTCGCCTTCGCGGATCACGTCGAGCGGAATTTCAGTGCGGTCGAGCCAGACGCAGCGACGACGTTCGCGGATCACGGCGCGGCCGATCATCTGGCCGGAAATCTTGCGCTTGCGCTCACCGATCACGCGGTCGATCGCGGCCCCGACCGCGGCGATGCGGCGAGCGACTTCACCCTCCGGCTGGCGCGCCCCGAAGCCTTGCGGAAATTCCTCGGCGATGAAGCCGGTCGACAGATTGCCCTCGCGCCAGCGCGGATGCGTCATCAGCGCCGACAGGAACGGGATGTTGTGGCGGATGCCGTCGACATAGAACGCGTCGAGCGCGTGCGCCTGCGCCTGGATCGCGGCGGCGCGCGACGGCCCGTGGGTCACCAGCTTGGCGATCATCGGATCGTAGAACATCGAGATCTCGCCGCCCTCCTGCACGCCGGTGTCGTTGCGCACAGTGATGCCGTCGGCGCTGCTCTCGGCCGGCGGCCGATACTTCACCAGGCGGCCGATCGACGGCAGGAAGTTGCGGAACGGATCTTCCGCATAGACGCGGCTCTCGACCGCCCAGCCCTTCAGCGTGACGTCCTTCTGGGCGATCTGCAGCTGCTCGCCGGCGGCGACGCGGATCATCTGCTCGACAAGGTCGATGCCGGTGATCATCTCGGTCACCGGATGCTCGACCTGAAGACGGGTATTCATCTCAAGGAAGTAGAAGCTTTTGTCCTGGCCCGCGACGAATTCGACCGTGCCGGCGCTGTCGTAGTTCACCGCCTTGGCCAGCGCGACGGCCTGCTCGCCCATCTTGCGGCGGGTGACCTCGTCGAGCAGCGGCGACGGGGCTTCCTCGATCACCTTCTGGTTGCGGCGCTGGATCGAGCATTCGCGCTCGCCGAGATAGATGACGTTGCCGTGCTTGTCGCCGAGCACCTGGATTTCGATGTGGCGCGGATCGACGATGAACTTTTCGATGAAGACGCGGTCGTCGCCGAACGAGGCCTTGGCCTCAGCCTTGGCGAGGTTGAAGCCTTCGGCGACCTCGGCGGTCGAATGCGCGATGCGCATGCCCTTGCCGCCGCCGCCGGCCGAGGCCTTGATCATCACCGGATAGCCGATCTCGTCGGCGATCTTCACCGCATGCTTGTCGTCCTCGATCACGCCGAGGAAGCCCGGCACAGTCGAGACCTTGGCCTTGGCGGCCGCCTTCTTCGACTCGATCTTGTCGCCCATCGCGGCGATCGCGCCGGGGTTCGGACCGATGAACACAATGCCGGCGTCTGCCAGCACCCGCGGGAACGCCTCGCGCTCGGACAGGAAGCCGTAGCCGGGATGCACCGCCTCGGCGCCGGTCTTCTTGCAGGCCTCGACGATCTTTTCGATCACCAGATAGCTCTCGGCCGCCGCCGCCGGTCCGATCAGGACCGCCTGGTCGGCCATTTCGACGTGCAGCGCGTCGCGGTCGGCCTCGGAATAGACGGCCACCGTCTCGATACCCATGAGGCGCGCGGTCTTGATGACCCGGCAGGCGATCTCGCCACGGTTGGCGATCAGGATGCGTTTGAACATGTTCTTGTTGCTTGCGACCTTGGGGTGGTTCTGCCCTCCCGGCCGGGACGGCAATCGGCATTGCGCGTGTGCTTGTAACAATTCTGTCGCCGAGGAAAACTAGTTAATGCGAAGGGGTGCGTCGCCGGCCCCTCCGTTTTCCAGCCTGAGGGATATTCCATGCGTCGCATTTTTACCCCGTTCGTTGCGGGACTTGTCCTCCTGTCGACAACCACCGCTTTCGCCCAGAACGGCCAGCCCCGCAACCTGATTCTGTTCATCCCCGATGGCCTGCGGGCATTGACCGTGTCGCGGGAAACCGCGCCGGCCATGGCAGCACTGCGCGACCAGGGCGTCAATTTCCGGAATCCGCATTCGCTGTTTCCGACTTTTACCATGGCGAACAGCTCGGCGATGGCCACCGGCCATTATCTCGGCGACACCGGCACCTTCAGCAACACCATCTATACCGGCTACCCCTCGGTCCCGGCCGGCAACACCGTGGTTCCGTTCATCGAGAACGACGACGTGCTCGGCGACATCGACAATCATTTCGACGGCAATTACCTCAACGAGGAGACGCTGCTGAAGCTGGCTCGCGACAAGGGCCTCAGCACAGCGGCGATCGGCAAGGTCGGCCCGACCCTGCTGTTCGACCACACCGACCGCGCCGACAAGCCCGGCCTGCATTCGGTGGTGTTCGACGACTCCACCGGCTCGCCGAAGGGCGTGCCGCTGTCCGACGAGATCAAGGCTGCACTCGAGAAGGCCGGTCTGCCGACCGCGACGCCGTCTCGCGGCGACAACGCCAAGGCCGGCGACGCCAAGACCCCCGGCACCGTCGTGGCCAATATCCCGCAGCAGGCCTATTTCGCCGACGTCGCCACCAAGGTGGTGCTGCCGTTGTTCAAAGAGCGCGGCAAGCCGTTCGTGCTGGTGTTCTGGTCGCGCGATCCGGACGGCAGCCAGCACAATCATGGCGACAGCCTCAACCAGATCGTTCCGGGCATCAACGGCCCGACCTCGATGGCCGGAATCCGTAACGCCGACAACAACCTCGCCCAGCTTCGCAAGGCGCTGGATGAACTCGGGCTGAGCGCGTCGACTAACATCATCGTGTCCGCCGACCACGGCTTCTCGACGATCTCCAAGGAGAGCAAGACCAGCCCGTCGGCCAAGCAGAGCTATGCCGACACGCCCGCCGGCTTCCTGCCGATGGGCTTTGTGGCGATCGATCTCGCCAAGGCGCTCGACCTGCCGCTGTCCGATCCCAACGACGGCAACAAGCCGGTCGGCGACAATGCTCACCCCAAGGCCGGCAACGGCGTGCTCGGCAAGGATCCGGCCAAGCCGGATCTCGTGGTCGCCACGAATGGCGGCTCGGACCTGATCTATCTGCCGGGCAAGGACAAGAAACTGGCCGCTCGAACCATCAAGGCGCTGCTCGAACAGGACTACGTCAGCGGCCTGTTCGTCGACGACGCGCTCGGTAGCTTCGCCGGCACGCTGCCGATGTCGGCGCTCAACCTGAAGGGCCAGGCGCGGACGCCGACACCGGCGATCGTCGTCAACTTCCGCTCCTACGCGTCGGGTTGCGCTGAGCCGACCACCTGCTCGGTTCAGGTCGCCGACACTGTGCTGCGCCAGGGC